>JAZGES010000045.1:0-16418 GCA_036478935.1 Thiotrichaceae bacterium | reverse complement strand
CTACGCTTACCTATACTTTGAGGGTCAATCTTATATTCTGCATTATCCTTTGATGCTTCATAATGTGTTTCAAGATCGATACGCAACGCTTTTGCTAGCGTCTTTCTCATAAACTCAGAAGCGGTATAAACAAGCTCTGGATCAACATGTTTGCCAATCCTTTCTGCCACATCAGCACTACCGGGCAGTGATAGTGTTTCTGCTCTAAGTGCTGCATCCAAATTGGTATCATTGAGCACTTCTTGGAAAGCATGTACAAAGTCATGCGTTAGGCCTAAATCTTCAGATTTTTGCTGAGCTTCAACTAGACCAAGCAAAGTCTGCATAGCCAAATCTTGTCCTGCCTGCCAACGATTAAACGCATCGCTATCGTTTGACATTAGGAAAGTGTAATCCTGTTCAGTATATGGGTAGTCTAGTTTTACAGGAGCAGAAAAGCCTCGTAATAGGGAAGGTACTGGTTTTTCTTTTATGTTTGTAAATGTAATTTCTGTGGTGGTTTCAGTCAGTTTAATAACTCGACTTGCGCCTTGTGGCTGATCTTCTGAATCTAGCTGTAACGGCATATCATTGCCTTCACTATCTAACAAGCCTAGTTCCATTGGTATCAAGAAGGGTTGTTTTACATCTGCTTCTGGTGTAGCTGGGCAAGATTGCTCAAAGGACAATGTACATTGCTGATTTGTCTCATCGTAATCCATAGAAACAGAAACTATCGGCGTTCCAGCTTGTACGTACCAATTCTGCATTTGGCTCAAGTCTGCATCATTGGCATCTGCCATAGCTGCTAAGAAGTCTTCTGTTGTGACGGCTTGACCATCGTGGCGTTCAAAGTAGAGGTCGATGCCTTTTCTAAAGCCTTCTTTGCCTAATAATGTTTGATACAAACGAACTACTTCAGCCCCTTTTTCATACACGGTTAGAGTGTAGAAGTTGTTGATTTCCATATACGATGCTGGACGTATCGGGTGTGCCATCGGACTTGCATCTTCAGCAAATTGATAAGATCGCAACATACGCACATCATCAATGCGTTTCACCGGACGTGAGTGTAAATCTGAGGTAAATTCCTGATCACGGAAAACCGTTAAGCCTTCTTTCAAACTAAGCTGAAACCAATCACGACAGGTGACTCTGTTACCCGTCCAGTTGTGGAAATATTCATGACCGATAACCGCTTCAATATTAATATATTTTGTATCGGTTGCTGTCTCAGGGCTAGCAAATACCAAGCTGGAATTAAATACATTAAGCCCTTTATTTTCCATCGCACCCATATTGAAATCATCAACCGCTACGATCATGTAGATATCAAGATCATATTCCAGGCCAAAGCGTTGTTGATCCCACTCCATCGCACGTTTTAGCGAAGCCATGGCATGATCACAGCGATCAATATTATGAGCTTCTGTATAGATTCTTAGTACCACATCACGCCCTGACGTAGTTCGGAAGTGATCTTCTACATGTTCTAAATCCCCTGCTACTAACGCAAACAAATAGGAAGGTTTTTTATGGGGATCATTCCATACGGCAAAGTGTTTGCCTTCATCTAAAGCGCCCTGCTCTATCAAGTTTCCATTGGATAACAACACCGGGTATTTTTCTTTATCGGCTATTATTTTAGTGGTGAAAGTGGTCATCACATCAGGACGGTCTAGATAATAAGTGATCCTGCGAAAACCTTGCGCTTCACACTGTGAACAGAAATTGCCGCTTGACTGGTATAAACCATTCAACGAGGTATTGTTTTCAGGGTGAATACGAACGGTAGTTTCTAGTTCAAATTGTTCAGGCAATGCTGTTTCTGGATTAATGATCAATTGAGACTCGGTGAGTTCATAAGATGTCTCAGCAAGCTTTTCACCATCCAGTTTGATTTCAAGTAGCTCAAGCTCCTCGCCGTCTAGAGTTAAAGTGCCGATTTCATGCCCTGCATTCAATATATAGTGTGCAGTAGTCGTGACTTGAGTCTCTGTTTCCCCTAAGTCAAAACACAAATGTAACTCATCAACTAGCCATGTGGATGTGGTGTATTCCGTTAGATGGATGGTCTTGGGTTGAGCTTCTTTCATTCTTATTATCCTTTGATAGGTTTATTCTTAATATTATTTAGTTTTTAGCTTAGGTAAAATTTTCTTGATAGGATTCACTTCAATAAGTTTAGCCGATGCATTATCAGCTTCTAAAGCCACTTTGTTTTCTTTTCTCCCACGTAAAACATACCCAGCTAACGCACCACCAGATGTAGTGAGTAGCACGATTCCAATCGTTAAAAATTGAGTTAATAATAACAAAGCACCCAAACCTATTGCCCCAGCAAAAGTAGCACCCACTTTGAAGTTGGCTTTTGCATGAGTGACTCTGGCTTCTTTAGCTACTTCTTTCTGTGCATCTTTCATTACTCTAGCTTTTGCGCGTTCAGCGTTGACTCGAATATGTTCACGTTCTTTAGCAAATTTTGCACTGGCTTGGTTTAAATGATCTTTACGCAAATGATGCGCCAAAGAGGAAAACCAAAAAGCGGCAACAAAGCCGATAAAAGCAATGGGAATAATTAGCCTTAACAACCCAATGCCTTCTAGATCAGGAGGAGCGAGCAGTACCAACACAACGGTTGCAATTTGTACCAGTATAATTCCAAGTAAATATTTAAACATAGAGGTTGTAGTGGTTGATTTCAGAAGTAGCTGGCGAGTTATAAATCTCGGTGTTGTCCATCACAAAATGGAGCCTTCTTTGTATGCTTACAACCACAAAGACCCTTTTTTTGCTTTTCCGTTACCGTAAATTCTACTGGTGTAAAATCGGTGCCTTTATGTGAGCCATCACAAAAGGGTTGGTTCTCAGAGCGACCACAACTACACCAATAATACGTACCCTCTTCTAGTTCTACAACGTAAGGACCTTTTTTTGCTACCACTGCACCAGTCATTCTCTACTCCATGAATTTTAATTATGATTGATAAATCATAGCAAACTTCTGTAGTTATCGCCCTTTTCTACAATATATATTTTATAGCTTAGTAAATTTTCTTGACAGTTGACCGTGCGGTCAACTAATCTATAGCTATGACAGCAACCATTAACACTAGAGATCGAATCATTGAAGCCGCAAAATCCCGCTTCCATTCTCGCAGCTATGCAGATGTGGGAATTAAGGAAATTTGTGATACGGCACTCATTCAAAAAGGAAGTTTCTATCACTTTTTTCCTTCTAAGCGTGACTTGGTGCTGGCAGTCATTGATGAATTCGCCTCAGAGTGGGCTGATGGCTTTGTAGCAGAAGCATTTGACCCTGCTTTACCACCTATGGAGCGTTTCAGTTATATGGTTGATGCGGCTTACTACTGGCAAAAATCTGTAAAAGAAAAACATGGGAAAATGCCGGGTTGTTTATTTGGCAATTTAGCCTTAGAGATTAGTACCAAAGATGACATATTACGTTCCCGCTTGAATGCAGTCTTTGCTCATGCAAAATCACGGTTCAAAGAAGCTCTAGATGAGGCTATAGAGCGTAAAGAGATTGCACCGCTTGATACTGATCTCACCGCAGAAGCTATGTTAGCGTACCTCGAAGGGATGATTCTATTTGCTAAAGCGCAGAATGATCCTGAGGTTATTTACAAATTAGGTTCAGGGCTAATGAGTATACGCATTGAATTAGATTCTAATTCAATCAATTGATGCATTTAGACGTTAATAAGGAAGACAAAGACCTAGTTTAATTTACTTAATAACTTGACCGTACAGTCAATCAAGTCATTAAGAGAACACACAATACTGTACATTATTTACAAATAAACACTTGACCGAACGGTCAGCTAAATGGAAATTCAAATATGAATACTGAAAATACAACCACACTAGATGCCCGCAATTTAAATTGCCCATTACCTATCTTGAAAACCAAGAAAGCACTTAATGGAATGCAAGAAGGCGACCTACTCAACATACAAGCAACCGACCCCGGCGCAGTAAAGGATTTTGAATCTTTCTGCCAACAAACAGGAAACATCTTAGTTTCGTCGGACTCTGCGGGTAATGAATTCTCATTTGTAATCAAAAAAGCATAAAAGGAGTAAATTATGAACGCAACAGTTGAAGCTATTAACGAAAACACTGCTGATCTTTCTCTATTCGACCAACAATTGAACGAGCGTTTTGACGAGTCCTTTGATAAGCACTTCGATAAACGTTTTGAATATAAAATGAAAGAACGTGAAGCAAATTACACGCCATCAATGACCATCATATCTACAAAAGGTACATTGGATATGGCTTACCCACCTTTTATTCTGGCTTCAACTGCTGCCGCTTTGGGCTGGGATGTAGAGATTTTCTTTACTTTCTATGGACTAAACTTATTGAAAAAAGACCTTGATCTGGCAATCAGTCCTTTAGGCAACCCTGCTATGCCGATGAAGTTACCTGTGGGTCCGGAATGGCTACGCAAAACAGATATAAAGATTCCTAATTTGGTGATGGCAGGAATACCCGGATTTGAGAATGTGGCAACATCCTTGATGAAAAAAACCATGTCGAACAAAGGGATTGCGAGCATTGGTGAGCTACGAGAACTTTGCCTTGAAGCTGAAGTAAAACTAGTTGCTTGCCAAATGACCGTCGATTTATTTGAGATGAAAAAGGATGAGTTTATTCCCGAAATAACCGACTGGATAGGTGCTGCAAGCTTCTTACCTAAAGCACAACAGGCTGATGTAAGCTTGTTTGTATAACTGGATCAACCATCATCATTGCTACAAGTACAGTAATGGTGGTGGTGGATATTGTCTTTAAAAAAAGAAACCCAACAATCTCTATCTACTTCAAAATCAGAATACGTAGTATCTATTTTTTTGATCTGCATCAGCAATTCTCTAAAAATTATTATTCATTTAAGCCGACTGAATACTTAACACCCACCTCTGTATAAAAACCAATCTCATCAATTAATAATGAGAATCATATTCATTTATTGACATAAGCCTTAGGGCAACTATATAACGGATAATAAACATAAAGCTCAACACGTCAGGCAAGACTTTTATCTTGACGGTTCAGGAGGCACACTAATTACATAGCTATACCCCAATAGAAACGGCTTTCTGGAATAACTTGGGAATAACTTCCGCTTATTACTTATCAATATAATAAAAATAAATTCATCTACCGTAAATAACCGATGCTCAGCACCCAACCCACACAGATAAATCAAAATCGATTTGTCCGTCTTTTTAAAGACACACTTGTTGAAGACAGCAATATGCGCTTTTGTTTTCTACTCGGCTCAGGTGCGTCCCGTAGTTCCGGTATCCAAACGAAAAATGATCTTACGCTAAAATGGCTTAATGAAATTGAAGAAGACTTGGGGACAGTTCAATTCAACAGATGGATAGAAGACTCAGGTATTGATAGGAATAACCTAAGTCTTTACTACTCGGACATTATAAAGCAACGCTTTCAGTTTGAGCCAGAAATGGGCTATAAAATTCTAGAACAACAAGTCAGTCAAGCTACGCCGGGAGTGGGTTATTTAGTGTTAGCTCAGATTTTGGAGAAAACAAATCACAATCTAGCTATTACCAGCAATGCTGACTATCTTATTGAGGATGCTCTATTCTCAACATCATCAAGAGCACCTATGCTTTTTGATCAGCTTTTTGAACAACTTTCAGAACATAGCTCTTCAACTGAAATACCACTACAACAGACACTACGTCCGATGGTATACAAACTTCAGCAAGCTATTGGTGAGCTGAATAAATCCGAAGAGACCTCAGGTAACTCCTTAAAGTTAGCGAATAATAATATATTAGATCAAGCATTTCAGACATTTAGACCTGTCTTAATCGGTCATAGTAGTAATAATAAAGACATTATCAATTATTTAACACAACACGCTAACACCTCCAGACAACCACTATTCTGGTGTACACAGGATATCAATAAGTTTTCCAAGCAAGTAATGGAGCTTCTTACGAAAGATGATTTTATCGTCGAAATTGAAGGATTTGATGAGCTAATGTTTCAGATTATTAATTCATTCGACACGGTTGGCTCTCAGGGTAGTATTCATCTGGATTATTTCAAAAGGGATCACTTACGAACTACCGCAAAACAAAAAGCCCTTGAGTATGAAAAACTATTCAATAAGTTCAAAACTCCTGAAGCTGTAGCTGAAGAAGAAACCCATGAAGCTAATAAAAAAGCAAAAAAAGAGAAGAAAAGGGAAAAAAATAAATCTCAGGTTATTGATGACATGGATCAGCTAAATGACTTTATCTCTTCACTTGATGAATACGATCACGACCACCACAAAGATGACTCGCAATTTAAAGAAGCATTAAAAAAAGATCCTTTCAATGCTACTCACAATACAAAGTATGCCATTTTCTTGGAGGACTGCTGTAGCAATCCTGAAAAAGCAGCTGATTATTTTAAGACTGCTATGCAGCTAGATCCAGACAATGAAAAAATAAAAGTACTCTATGCTTTCCTACTGAATCATTATTTCCAAGATTATGATGAGGCTGAAACTTACTATTCTAATGCGTTTGATATAGCCCCTGAGAGTGTTCCCATCAATATCATGTTTGGTATCTTCCTGCATACGGTGAGGAAAAAGTTTATGGCGGCTGAAGAAAATTTTCAGGCTGCATTCAAGGCTGCTGCCAATGACTCTGACTATTCCGAGTTTATGAAAGAAATTCGGATGGATTTTGATGCCACCGAAATCAACTATAAAAAATCCCTAGAAGAAAGCATAGATGAAACTTTTGCTGAAATACCTCAACAAGAAAATCTTAGTGCGCTATCGTAGTTTTGATATGG
This sequence comes from Thiotrichaceae bacterium, assembly GCA_036478935.1. Classification (GTDB taxonomy): domain Bacteria; phylum Pseudomonadota; class Gammaproteobacteria; order Thiotrichales; family Thiotrichaceae; genus HyVt-477. The sequence goes on along the minus strand of JAZGES010000045.1, from coordinate 9,584 downwards.
TTTTTATATAGCTCTTATGTTGCTCTTATATAGTTTTTATCGTAAATATAGGTAGCTACTTACAACCCTGATATGATCTAGCTAATTTATTTAGTTGATACCCCAAATGCCTAACAACAAGTTTGCTTCTCTTCCTCTTTCTAATGCGCTTCTCGCTAACCTAGATTCGCTTCAATATAAAAAAATGACTCCCGTTCAAACGGAGAGTTTACCCTACCTTATTGAAAGTAAAGATGTGATAGTGCAAGCAAAGACAGGTAGCGGAAAAACAGTAGCATTTGGATTAGGAATCCTGCATCACATTAACCCGCGTTTTTTTGGCGCACAGGCACTCGTTATCTGCCCTACACGCGAACTAGCTGATCAAGTTGCTAAAGAAATCCGCAAGCTTGCACGCTGTATTCCGAATATTAAAGTGGTGGTTTTATGTGGTGGCACGCCTTTAAGAGCACAAGTTGCCTCGCTAGAACATGGTGCGCATATTATTGTGGGTACTCCCGGGCGGCTCCAAGACCATTTAAGCCGATCCACTCTAGAACTCAAAGGGTTAAAAACACTAGTCTTGGATGAAGCGGATAGAATGTTAGACATGGGGTTTCATGATGAAATCATGAGTATTATTAAACACACCCCAAGAAACCGTCAGACTGTTTTATTTTCAGCCACCTATCCCAATAGCATTCAGAAAATGAGCCGCTCTATTCTACGCAATCCTGTAGAAGTGACTGTTGATTCTAAGCATGAACCTGATGTAATTGAACAAGTTTTTTATGAAACCAATCAGCAGCAACGAAATGATACTTTATTAGCTTTATTTGAGCATTATCAGCCTGCAACTACGGTTGTTTTTTGTCATACAAAGATTCAATGCAATGAAGTGGTTGAGTTTTTACAGGATCAGCACATTGACGCACTAACTCTGCATGGTGATTTAGATCAGCGTGAGCGCGATCAAGTGTTGGTACGTTTTGCTAATAACAGTTGTTCGGTGTTAGTAGCTACTGACGTGGCCGCGCGAGGTCTGGATATAAAATCATTACAGGCTGTGATTAATTATGAACTGCCGCATGATCCAGAAATATATGTACATCGGATTGGGCGTACTGGAAGAGCCGGAGAGCAAGGTCTAGCTTTAAGCTTATTCACGGATAGAGAGCTATCTCGCATCATTGCTATTGAAGAATACCAAGACAAAAGCTGCGTGACCTCGCCAACTGAGTCATTAAAACGCACAGATGATTTCAGACTTCAATCTCCTATGGTAACGCTACAAATTGACCTAGGGCGTAAAAATAAAATGCGTCCCGGTGATCTTCTGGGAGCACTCACAAAAGATGCAGGCTTAGCTGGTTCACAAATTGGAAAGATTGATATCTTCGAACTTTCAAGTTATGTCGCTATTGAACGTAAGGCGTTAACACGCGCACTTAAATATTTTTCCAGAGGAAAAGTGAAAGGGAAGTTGGTGCGCGCCAGAGAAGTTAGATAGCAGGGTACAGGCAATAAACTTATAGCTTAAACAAACGATTAAAGTTCTCTGTCGTCACTTGTGCAATATGTTCATAGTCACTGCCGCGCAAATCAGCCACTTTCTCAGCAACATATTGTACATAGGCAGGCTGATTCGGCTTACCCCGATTTGGGGTGGGTGCTAGCCACGGAGAGTCTGTTTCAACCAGCATCATATCTTCAGGTACTTTCTTGGCCACTTCTTGTAACTCTTTAGCACTGTTGAAAGTCACTATGCCTGAGAAAGAAATATAAAAGCCAAGGTCTAAAGCTTTTTTTGCAGTATCCCAGTCTTCAGCGAAACAATGCATCACACCACCGACCTCCTCCGCTTTTTCTTCGGTAAGAATTCTAATGGTGTCTTCTCTGGCATCTCTGGTATGGATAATAAGAGGTTTACCTGTTTCACGAGCGGCTCGAATATGAGTCCGAAAACGATCATGTTGCCATGTCATATCATCATCTTTTTTGAAATGAAAGTTATCAAGCCCAGTCTCCCCTGTTGCAATCACATGATCCTGACTGGAAAAACGAACTAAGGTATCCACATCTGGTTCAAGCCCCTCTTGATGGGTTGGGTGCAGACCTACCGAGCAATAAACATCATCAAAATCACGGGCGATGCGATGTACATCTTCAAAGTGCTCCATGTCAATACACACGCAAAGAAACTGGCTCACACCTGCTTGTCTGGCATGATCCAACATATTACTAACGCTACCATCAAAATGAGAGAGGTCTACTTTGTCTAAGTGACAGTGTGAATCGGTGAGCATTTCATATCCTTTGAATTAAATTAAGTTTGCCGATTTTAGTATGACGTATAAGACAAGTATAGAAATACCAATACCCAGTATGAATTGAAAAATAGCTCTTTTCAACACGGAACCCACTGTTCTTTCTTCAGTAAGTCTCGCATCCGTTACAATATCATTTTCATCACTGGCATCTGTTGAAAGTGGTACTTGTTCTTCAATAACCGCAGGCTTGATTGCCTCAGCTACTACACTTTTATCTTTATTGTTATTTTTACGCTTGGATTTAGGAACTTTAGTCCACCACCACATTAAGATGTAAGCAAGCAAACCAATGCCGGCAGTAAGCAACAACAACATAGGTGACCACACCCAAACCGTCACATTATCTGAATAGTAAATTTTATCGCCTTGTTTAACCGCAGCACGAGCAAGATAGGTACCAAATCCTTTGTAACTATGTTCAATCTCGTTGCTACTGAGCCATTGAGTATTTTCATCATCTCCTGGTTCAAAGTAGTACTGTTCAGAGGTTAAGGACTGATCGCTATTTACTTTTATTTTTATCGGCGTGTTAGTGCTTACAAATTGTCTGGTTACACTCAACTGGATATTGGGTTCTTTAGCAGGCGAAGTAGCTTTTCCTTCTGTCTTGTCACTACCCTTAATAATGCCAACTCCAGTACCATTAACACTGCCAACACTGGCTTGAACCACCAACATCGCTGTGCTGGATGTCTTATTGCCCTGATCATCTGCCACATTTAAAGTGATGGTATAAGAACCGGGTTCAATATCACTTGTATCAAATACAAACTGTTTTTTACTACCTGAGTGTCCGGTCTCGCTTGACCAGTCATAATTAAGCGAGCTGTTTAAATCATAAGTCGATGTACTAACAAATTCGGCCTTTTCACCTTGACTACTGACTTGCATTTCAGGAAGCATCTTGGCAACAGGTAACTCCCATGCTGCTGAAACATCAATACTCAATGCTTCTGATTTAGCTAATATTCCTGCATCATTAAAGGCAGTCACAATGACTGAATATATACCTTCATTACTGGGTGTCCACTCAAAGGCTGGACGTACATTGGCTTTTTTCTCTGCATTCATGGTGTAAACATAGTGCAGACCATTTCCTTTAGCCTCAGGTACAAGCTTTGACGTGAAAGTAACGCTCTCCCCTACTTTTATCTTATCTTTATCAACAGATAAGATAAGCGTGGTGATTTTTTCTTGCTTGGCTGATGCAACAACCAAATTAACGATCCCACCCTTTGTTAAAAATTCACCTGTTGATGGTGACTGTTCTAATACTTGTTTTTCATTTTCATCACTTGGGCGCTGCTGTACCTCACCCAAGGTTAAGCCAACTTGCTTAAGTATTGAATCTATATCGCTTAGCTCTTTTCCTATTAAGTCGGGAACCTCAATAGATTTAGGTGTCACTTGAAAGGTTGCACTCTGAGTGACTTGCTGACCTTCGGTATTCTTAATCTCTAATTCAACCGAGTACTTCCCGGGAGACAGTGTTTTTGTATCCACAACAAAGTTGCGATCTTGGCTAGATAGTTCGCCTAGCTTCCATGAAAAGCTCAGATTTTTATCTACTTCTGGATCAACGATAACCGAGGAAAGCTCCACTACTTTACCTTGCTCTACAACCGTGGAAGCAGGTTGAATATTGACAGTTAGAGATTTCGGTGTCGCTTTACCGACTATTAAATTAACACTAGCACCTCTTTTCATTTCAGTACCCGACTTAGGGTTTTGCCCAATAACGATTCCAATCCCATTATCATCCACTTGTTCAGTGACTTCACCAGACTTAAGCCCTGATGTAGTGAGTTGCTGCTTTGCAGCTGATATCTTTTGACCTAGAAGACTGGGTGTTGAAACAGTAGAGGAAATACCAACAACAACATCAACCACAGCACCCTTGTCAAGCTGACCGCCCGCTTTAGGAGTCTGCTCAATAACAGTCCCTACACCTTCTTTTACAGGTTGCTCACTCACTTTTCCTAACTGCAAACCTTTCTCTTCTAGCTGTGACTTTAGAGCGGAGAAATCTGTGCCAACAACATCGGGGATGGTGATAACGGTGATAGAGTTATCTTCCGTTGAGCTTATAACTAAAGTAGCTTGTGACTTAGTCTCAACATTATCTTTATCGGTGGTTGTTAAATGAACAAGATAACTACCTGTCGCCAGACTTCCTGATGAAATTTCAAATTCCTCAGAATCACTACGCTGACCTGCAAACTTCCATTTGAAACTATAGCCATCGCTAGCACTTACTCCGCTGCGGAAAGTGGCCGATGACCCCGTAACCACACGCTGATGTTTTGGAACTATCATTGAAACTGTCAAAGAATCTGAGGAGCTATCCTCAGTACCGCTCTTAGTATTCTCATTGGCACTGTCTGTACCTGAGTCATTCACCTCTACATCTTGGTTCTCAGCTTTCGTATCATCACCAGCATCTGGATTAACAGCGGGCAACTCAACTACTTCATTTGTATTAGCGTTGCCAGTATCGTTTGCTGGAGTAGCTTCCGTTCCAGCTGAGGGCTGGGGTTGATCTACATTAGCAGCTGGTAGTTCTATGATTTTGCCATCAGAATCAACCGATTCATCAGTATTGCTCTCATTCTCACTCTGGTCATTCTCACTATTCGAACCACTTTCAACCACATGAAAAAATAAAGAAGCATGAGCTTGAACACGTTGCTTATTCGTAATGCTCACTCTTACCCGATGTTTGCCGACTTCTAGTGGACTAGTGTTCACTGTAAAACTGCTACTAGTACTCTTTTGACCACTAACTAACCAATAATATCTTATATCTGATTGGTTACTTTCCAGCGTAAAGGTAATAGGTTCACCTTTTTTCACCTCAGTGTTATCAGTAATAATAAGAGCTGAGAGCTTTTCTGGTGCAGGAGACGACGGCGGTGGTTTTGCGAAACCATTATCAATCTCTGTAGGTTTTGTATTATCCTGACTATCGACAGCCGGTCGCATCGCTTCCCAGACAGGTTGTGGTGCCGCATTAGACTGAAAAGAAATAGTAGTCACACTGACTAGCAGTAATAACCGAAAAATATTGTTTATGTTTATCATGTGCCCTATTTTAATACTGAAGAGTATCAATCACAAAACGAAGCGCGGAGTATATCAGTATTTGATTAGATATTCTTCGTCCTAACCCTTGAGTTACAACGCTAAAAACACTGATGTCAAACCCCATTAATCTCTCCAAGAAATATTTCAGCTGGATATCTGAGGCGAAGCGTCTGGAGTGGTTTCCTGCGTGGTGGTTAATGCGTGTCAAAGTACTTGATCTCTCGGATAATTGGCGACACATCAGGATACTACTACCGCTTTCGTGGATTGCCAAAAATGCAGGAAACTCCATGTTTGGGGGCTTTCAAGCCTCTCTTGCTGATCCTATTGCTCCCATAGCCTGCGCACGAATTTTTAAAGGTTATTCCGTTTGGACACGACATTTGAGTGTTGACTTTATTCGTCCCGGCAACACAGATTTAGAACTACGTTTTGACTTTCCCACCGAAAAAGAAGAAGAAATTAAGCAACAGTTAGCAAATAAGGGAAGAAGCACTCCTAGTTTTGATTATGGCTTTTACACAACCGATGGTAAGTTATGCACTAAAATCACCTGTGTTGTGGCTATCAGACCAGAGGGTTATAGCACTGATAAAAAAGTACTTACTAATAAGAGAAAACAGGTATGAGCTATTTGCAACGGATTGCAGAATGTAATCAATATGATCCAACAAACTATTTAGCTTTTGAAATACAGGGGGAGCAACTGGGCTGGACTAGTCAACATTTTGCCGAAGCATTATCTCAATACCCTGATACCTTCAACATTACAGATACCGTAGTTACCTTTCAAAAAAGCCTAAATACTGCAGAAAAGATATCAGAAACCGCAGCAATAGTATTCGCGGAGTTACATGAGAAAGGTGTTATTGACACTTGGGTAGATGAAATCTATCCCGTTGTAATGAATTTTGGTGAAAAAGCTCGGATGCATGTAGAAAGAGCGGCAACCACTTATCTCGGAATTAAAAGCTTCGGAGTCCACGCCAATGGGCTGGTTAAAAAAAGTGATGGTATTTATATCTGGATAGGCACCCGTACCCAAGCTAAACCCTTCTGGCCGGGAAAGTTGGATCAAATGGTGGCAGGTGGGCAACCTGCAGGAATAAGCTTATTGGATAACCTTATCAAAGAGGCGGCAGAGGAAGCCAATATCCCCCAACCCATAGCTGAAAAAGCAGAATACATCACCTCATTAAGCTATTGCAGCGAGGGAGACAGAGGCATCAATCCTGATACCTTATTTATCTATGACTTATGGTTACCGGAAACCTTTATACCCGAAAATACAGACGGCGAAGTAGAGTCTTTCCAGCTAGTTTCTCTTGAACAATTAGCCTCTCTTGTCGAAAGTACAACTGACTTCAAGGAGAACTGTAATTTAGTCAATATTGATCTATTGCTGCGCCACCAAATTATTGATTCTAATCACCAAGATTACAGTGAAATTCGAAACAAGCTTTACTCTCCTGCTGTAGAGCTGTTTTCTGAGGGCTAATTGAAAGCTTATTTAGAACAAGATTGCTGAACAATATTCCGATAATCAGAAATAATGGGATCATATTTTAAATAGCTAGTATTAACCCAACCATCGCGGCCATTCCAACGTATTTTTTGCCAAGTTGCACGTCCATTTTTTAGCTGCTTCCCAGGAAATTTTACAACTCCCACCGCATTATGTGGAATATTAGCAATTTTCTTTGACGATGCACTTCCTGAAGCACGTACATTCAGACTTTGTCCACGAGGCACATTGACTACCATAAACGTTCTAATTTCATGCTGTGCGCTGTTACGACGTTCAGATGGACCTTTAAAACCACAGCACATTGAATTTCTGGGATTATTCTTCACACACTGACGATGTTCTGTTAAAAACTGAGTAGCTTTAGGATCTTCACCAAGGTAGCTGTTATACACCCAACCTTCTTTAACGCCCCAAACAACCTTCTGCCAAGCCCCTTGTTTCTCTGAAGTACGCTTTACTATCCATCTCGCATCTGCAGGAAGTTGCAAGATGACCCGTGAATTCATGCTCGGCTTCTGCCTAACATTTAAAACATTGGCCATTTTAACATTAGCCACTTTAAATGCTCTACTTGCCTCTATCACATTATTTGCAGAAGCATTGTTCAAAGTTGACAGAAGCAGAAGAGAACTAGTGGTAAGTAGTATTTTTGTAAATTTCATATTAGACCCATATAAATAGAGGGCACTTCAATTCATTCATCAATCCCGAATTGAGCTCATACTTTTCAAAAAAACAAGGAAAACCATGAACTTTAGTATCGTAAAATTCAAAATGAATAGAGGTGGCCGGAAACAATTATAAAATATTATGTACTGAATGATTCACAACAAAACGCATCCAGTAATCGGAGCTATCTTGCCAATAGTCGCAGTATATTCAGTATTAGTTCATTTTAATTTTCAAAGATCATATATTCCAATATCTGGTTATTCAAGTCCTTGTTTGCAAAGATTTGTTAACGGGCTAACAACACAACTTATGTAACTAACTACATAACCCAGCAAGGAATTGATGAATAAACTACTAAAACTATTGCTAGGACTTATTCTCTTCTTCTTATTTGGGTATTGGTGCATCTACGTAAAAAGCGCGCCTACAATACAAAATGATATCAAAGACAGAGCCAGCGCTGCGTTACATAAAGCAGGATATGATTCAGTCAATCTAAATGTGCAAGGTCGAGATATCATATTAACCGGAACAGTACCCAAAGAGGGCTTGAGGAGTGTTGTAGAACAAGCTGTTAATATTGAGGGTGTACGATTTATTGAGAATCAAATTGCAGTAAACAATGAGTTAGGCACTTCTGATTATTATTTAAACGTATCCAAAAGTGAGGCCAATACAGTTAAGCTAGAAGGCTATATTGCAGATACGATCACTCACCATAATTTTGTTTCATATGTGATGGAAACATTTAATACCACATCTATCGATGATCAATTAGTAGAAAAAGCAGAACCTCCCAAAAACTGGACCGCTATCAGTAAATCAGCACTAGATGCATTAAAACAATTACAAAATGGAAAATTACAAATTTCTAATGGGCAAGTACAGCTGTCAGGAAAAGTATCATCTAATGACAGTAGAGAAGAAATAATCAACCAGCTTTCAAAGCAGCTTCCGAGCAGTATCAGCACAACCACACGAATTGATATTGTACCCATTGCATCATTGCCCAAGCCTGATCAAGAAGAGAAGCCCATCCTAAGCAATGATGGCGGAGTTGATGAAGGTTCAACACCTCTGTTTACTAGCGCCACCTGCCAGAAAAATATAAACGAAGTACTATCCAAAACTCAAATTAACTTTAAAAGCGGAAGTTCCGATATTGAGCCCAGTAGCTTCTCATTATTAAACGAAATTCTTGATATCAAAGCTAACTGCCCCAAACAAAACATGCGTATAAAAGGCCATACAGATGCACTGGGAGATAATAACTTTAACCAGCAACTCAGTGAACAACGTGCATCATCGGTTAGGGCTTACTTTGTCGAGAAAGGTCTCGATATAAATAATATGACTGCGGAGGGATTTGGAGAAAACCAACCTATAGCGGATAACCGTAGTTGGACAGGACGAAAAATGAATCGCCGAATTGAAATCACTATAGAAGAGTCTAAATAATGAGTTACTTGTATTCACAACTATGGCTTTGCTTGTTTGTTGCCACTTTACTAGGTGGTTTAATTGGTTGGTTTCTACGTGGAGACAATAGGTCGAAACTCAACGAAATAGAAAGTAGATGGCGTAGTAGGTTCTCTGAATTAGAATATTCAAACCAAGCATTAATGAATAGATTAAAGCAAAACGGTAAAAGTACCTTTGAAGAAAAATACAAAAATATTCAAACGCGACTTGGAAGAATGAACAAAGCTGCCGAGCTATCCAGTCAGCAGCTTACCATGAGAAAAACAGAAATATCAAAAATGGAGCAACGTTTAGAGTCTAATCATACAAAGCTATTAGATAAAGAGTCACAGATCAATGAATTGTCCATTGAACTATCGGATAAAGAAGCACTACATAAAAAGACAGAAAAGAAAAAGTCTATTCACTTGAAAAACCCTAAAGAAGATACTGCTGAAAAGAGTACAGACAACAATCAGAACATAAAAGATTTAAGTATAAAATTAGAAGAAAAAATATCTAGCTATAAA
>JAZGES010000044.1:0-2705 GCA_036478935.1 Thiotrichaceae bacterium | reverse complement strand
CCAGACCTTCTTCACAGCGCACTACTTTTAGATTTAACCATTCTACGCCCCCAGCCAATCCACCAGAACGTAATTCAGACATAGAGGGACGTGTACTTTTATGCCAAGTCTTAAACACATACTTCCAATTGTTTTGATGGTAAGCCACAAATCGAGAGCGCATTAGAGCTTCAGCAGAAGTCGCATGTTTCTTATTGGTTAGGAATGGCTGACAACAACCTGCAAAGGCTAATTGAGATTGGCAGGGGCACAAGGAATCCATATTCTTATTGTTTTCGATAGTATTTATAATGACGGCTAGGAGCTATACTTGAGAACAAGGATAACTACATTATCTCAGGGTTTTCACCCACCAGTTTAGCCTCAGGAACCGCTTGTTTAATCGCTGCGGGGATTTCAATACACATCCCTCGAACTGGTCGAATAGACACCCAAAGTACATTTTTCTTCATATTCAAATCAGCAAATACAATGGTGTTCTTATAAAAATTTAAAACCTGAGCTAATTTATCAATCGTGCTACTGATATACATTTTCCTTTGTTTATTCAACTTGGGAATAATGATTATAAAGTCACTAAGATAATTACCATCCTCATCTTTAGTGGGGACACGTTGCCAGAGTGGTTCTGAAGGCTCAATTTCCAAAGTATTCATAAGACTGAAGTTGGAATTGAGCTTTTTCATAAGTTAACTCTCTGTAGTTTTTGCTATGTTTAGGGCATCTCTATTAATTCTGGTCGGAATTCCTGTGAGATAGAATTTGTCAGTTTTTTGATAGAAAAATTAGCAATAGCCGCACTATTGGTTATTTTTATAGCGAAAAACTGGCTGATTCTAGCCTCAGGAAAACGAATCATGAATTATTAGAGGTACCCTTTAGTTAGGCTTGGTTATTCTCTACCGTAACAACGATATCGACACAATCCTTAATTGTAGTATGGATAGTACATTTGTGTGAGGCTCTTTGAACTGCCTTGAGTCTATTCTCTGGTAATTCCGGCCACATGATCTTTAAGTCGATATGCTTGATAGCTGTTGGCTCATGGCTGAACTCCCAGTTCAATTGCATCGTAATATCATCCGGATCTAATTCTAGCCTTAGCGCATAATTATCTAGAACAGCAAACGTACATCGCCCTAGAGAAGTCACCCACATGGCGATGGCACCATAGTACAAGCCTTCTTTTTCTTGCGTCTGTTCAAAACCATCTTCCAAAAGATTGGAAAGGTGGACTTCAGTTTGATCTGCTAGATGTACTTTCATAGTGCCGTCCTTATATTTTCTTCGTATAGCTTAGAATTATGAAACCTTCACATGAAAGGACTCATTATAAAACTTAATGTTTAGTGATCTGATCAACCATAACCGCTTCGAGGTCAAACCCTAACTCATGGTCGGGATTGATAGAAATAGCACGCCCTTCCCCCATATTCTCTGTAATCCACTTAAACTCAGCAAGTAACCCTCCTTCATATCCCGGAAAATCCTTCACAAAGTTCTTTGCACGTTCAGGGCTAGTAAACAGAATAAGCACTTCAACACCTGATTTATCTTTTACAATTAGAGGTAGAGTCTCATTACTGGTTTGTAGCCCACCTACCTCATGCTTTTCATTGATAGGTATAAACAGCTGTGAACCCATTAGTTTACTCATAAAGGTTTCACTAGTTAATACACCGGCTTGTGCTTTAATCAATAATTTTTCTAATTCATTTTTGGCTTGAGAAGTCATGAAGTCTGTATTCCAGTTAGTAATGGATTAAGTCTAATAGAGATTAGTAATAATACAAGCGAACATTTGCATGAATTTGTCTCTAAAATATTTGGTATAATGCTAACGTTATTCACGTTTCCACCTACGGATCAAAGTTCATGTCAGATAGTCAACACAACAATACTCCTATCACCCCCCCTTCCAATGCCCCCACTACTCCCAACGTAAAAGGGTCAGGATGTTTAAAAACACTTGGCATTGTACTGCTGACCATGATCATTACGATTGGAGTCACCTATTGGTTGATGACCTCTTACTTATTCCCAAAGCCCTTTAAACCCGTTAGTTTAGATAATCAAGAAGAGAGTGTTCTAGTCCAAAAGCTACGTCAGTTTGGCATTCAATCTGAGGTGACCGCTAAGACTGATAATCCTGCAAAAGCACAAGAGTCAGAGACGCTTGAGCCAGAAGTGTATAGCGAGGTCGGCGCCAAACGCGAAGTATCATTTACTGAGCGTGAATTAAATGCCGTTCTTGCCAAAAACACGGATATGGCAAGCAAACTAGCAATAGATCTATCCGATAACTTAGCAAGTGCAAAGCTATTGCTTCCCCTCGACCCTGACTTTCCTTTTTTTGGTGGAAAGACCTTAAAAGCATCAGCAGGTATGGAACTAGCTTATGAAAATGAACGCCCCATCGTCATCCTAAAAGGCGTTAGTGTTTGGGGCGTACCGATTCCTAATGCATGGCTCGGTGGCTTAAAAAATGTCGACCTCATCAAAGAATTTGGAGACCAACAAGGCTTCTGGAAATCATTTTCTGAAGGCATTGAAAACATAAAGGTCGTTGAAGGTAATCTTGTCATTAAGTTAAAGGAATAACGACAGATGACAACCTCTATTAATAGTCTAATAGATAATTTAGGCGCAAACACTCACCTTCTTATTGCCGGTGTAGATGAAGTAGGACGAGGGCCTTTAGCTGG
>JAZGES010000043.1:0-14041 GCA_036478935.1 Thiotrichaceae bacterium | reverse complement strand
ATGTAGTTGCCGATGGTCATGTGTCCTGAGGGTTGAATTCCACTGAGTACGATTGGTTTCATATTGTTTCCGTTATAACTATTTTAGGTGCCGTTATTCTATGCTGTTATATATTAAAGCATCTGATTTATGTGAATCAGTGTCTTTGTAGCCATTTAGTATCGCCCTTTCCTTCCCTAAGTACTTCCGGCGGTGATTGCATAAGATCTATCACGGTGGTGGCTTCGTGCCCACTATACCCACCATCAATAATCAAATCGACTTGATTCTCTAGAAACAGTTGGATCTGATAAGGGTCGGTCATTGGGAAGTCATCATCCGGTAAAATCAATGTGCTGGAGATTAAAGGCTGATCAAGCTCCTCTAGTAAAGCGAGCGCAATATTATTATCGGGTATGCGAATACCAATAGTTTTACGCTTGGGGTGCTTGAGTCGGCGTGGGATTTCACGGTTGGCCTCAAGAATAAAAGTGTAAGAACCTGGGGTGTGCGCTTTAAGCAGGCGATAGTTGATGTTGTCTACCATTGCGTATTTAGAGATTTCTGAGAGATCCCGGCACATAAGGGTGAAGTGATGGTTTTTGTCAACTTGGCGAATACGCCGGATTTTATCTATGGCATCTTTATCGTCTAGATGACAGCCGATAGCGTAACTGGAATCGGTAGGGTAAATGACAATACCCCCTTTTTTAATAATCTCAACGGACTGCTTAATTAAGCGAGCCTGTGGATTTTCGGGGTGGATATAAAAATATTCGCTCATGATATTACTTGTGGTTTGTACTTATTTAATTATAACTACTCGCGCTTTCGCCTTACTCTAGAACAAACTAGAGGGCAATCTGAGTAGCTACGGTTACGTTAGTAGTTACATATTAATTTAATAAAGTATTAACTGTCTGACACAGAAAACGGGGGTATTCTACAACAGGTCTTTCTGCTAAAGTAGTCGGTTTTTTAGACCAATCACTAACTACTCATCTCATTATGAAATTTCTGTTTGATTTTCTTCCTGTAGTGCTGTTTTTTGCAGCGTATAAATTGTTTGGAAGTGTACCACCTGAGCTTATTCAAGCTGTTAACCAAATTCCGTATGTCGATCTATCGCAAAGCGAACCTAGAGATTCTCTTATCTTTGCTACGTTAGTTTTGTTAATAGCAAGTGTTGTACAAAATGTTTTACATTGGCTGGTATACAAACGTTTTGAAAAAATGCACCTAATATCAATGGCTATATTGTTAGTATTTGGAAGTATGACAATCGCGTTTAAAGACCCAGACTTCATTAAATGGAAGGTTAGCATTTTTAACTGGGTTTTTGCGGTTGCCATGCTAGGTAGCTTATTCATCGGTAAGAAAACACTGATAGAGCGAATGATGTCTCAAGCTATTAGTGTGCCAAAGAAGACTTGGAATACAGTTACTGTTATGTGGGCGCTATTTTTTGGCTTTATTGGTATTTTGAATCTGGTTGTTGCCTTTTACTACCCTGGCGAAAATGATAAAAATTGGGTTAACTTCAAATTATTTGGAATTTTTGGCTTAACAATTGTCTTTATGATTGCGCAAGCGATGTATCTTAGTCGTTATGCTACTGATGATGGAACAAACGAAGACCTTAAAAGCAAGGAAATGTAATGTTATACGCCATTATTGCTGAAGATGTGAATGATAGCTTAGCCAAGCGCTTGGCTGCGCGCCCTGATCATGTAGCCCGTTTACAAGTATTGCGAGATGAAGGGAAGTTGCTGTTAGCCGGTCCTCACCCTGCAATCGATTCTGAAGATCCAGGGACTGCTGGTTTTACAGGTAGTTTGATCGTTGCAGAGTTTGAATCCTTAGATGCTGCGCAGCAATGGGCAGATGATGATCCTTATAAGGCAGCGAATGTTTATGAAAAAGTAGTGGTTAAGCCCTTTAAAAAAGTATTTTAGTAACTACACTACTACATAGTTATAGCTTGCTGGTTCACGCTATATAAAGAATTTAAATTCAAATTTAACAAAAAGAGTAAAAAATGAATACAAAGAAACAAATATTAAGTGTTGTGATCGGCTGTTCGTTAATGGCAGCTATGGCTTATGCTAAAGATGAAAAAGCCGTAGCTACGGTTAATGGCACGCCTATTTCTCAAGAGTCATTGAATGCTTACTTAGATGTAGTTAATCGTTCACGTCCCTCTAAGATTGATCCTGCAACGGCTTTGGATGATCTTGTAGTGACTGAGCTTGCGATCCAGCAAGCTAAGAAAGATGGTTATGACCAACGTGATGATGTTAAAAAACAGATCAAAGAAGCATCAAAGAAAATCTTGTTAACGACATGGACTCGTGAGAAAAGCGAAAGCATGAAAGTTAGCGATGAAGAAATCAAAGCAGCCTACGATGAGAGCATGAAAGGTCAGGCAACTGACGAGTTCAAAGCTCGCCACATCTTGGTGGAAAAAGAAGATGATGCTAAAGCACTTATTAAAGAATTAGCCGATGGTGGTGATTTTGAGAAGCTTGCGAAAGAAAAATCTACGGGGCCGTCTGGACCTAATGGCGGTGACCTAGGTTGGTTTAAGCCACAGACAATGGTGCCACCTTTTGCAAAAGCTGTAGAATCAATGAAGAAAGGTGATGTAAGCAAAGAGCCTGTTAAAACAAGCTTTGGCTTTCATGTCATTAAGCTTGAAGATAAGCGTGCTGCGAAACTTCCAGGATTAGATACAGTGAAGCCGCAGTTAAAGCGTGCATTAGTTCAAGAAAAAATGATTGCTTACATTGACTCTCTAAAGGGTTCAGCTGATGTGAAGATCAACTTACCTGAGCCAAAAGCAGAAGAAGCAGAAAAGAAATCTGCTGATAAAGCTGAAAAATAAATCCGTAAAATTAGCAGGGTTGAGTTCCTCTCCTCTCTGCTAATAAATACTATATAAAGCAGCAGCTTGCTCTGTTGCTTATCTTAATCTCTTCTTTTGTTCGCCTCTTGGTTTGTCGTCTTGATAAGCTAGGCTACAATTTACACTTGATATACAACCCAATACATTTTCGTCTGGAGATTACTCTATGTTACAACCGTGGAAACAATTACTTATTGATACTGGGGCAGAGTTTGTCGACGATAAATTAGTATCCTTCGGTAATCCTGAGAGTGAAAGAAAAATACCTCCTCAGGGGGATATGATTTGTGACCTTTCTCATCTGGGTCTAATTCGAGTTCAAGGCGAGGATGCGACTGATTTTTTACAGAATCAGCTAACCAATGATATAAAGTTAGTAACAGCCTCTAAGGCTCAGCTAAGCGCATGGTGTAATCCTAAAGGTCGTACTATTGCCACCTTTATCATCCATAAAAATCAAGATGCTTACTATTTATCGCTATCTGCTGATTTGATGGAGTACGTGCTTAAACGCTTACAAATGTACGTTATGCGCGCGAAAGTGGAATTGACTGATGTGACAGAAACAATAGTTCATTTCGGTTTTTCAGGTGCTCATATTTTGGAAGATTGGGATGCTGGTTCTGATGGCGAGTTAGCCTCTGATGATTATGGTGTAGCAAAAGCAGGGAACCTTAGTATTATAAAAACCCCCGGTGTTGAACCGCGTTATGAAGTGGTGGGGGAGTTTGAAGAAGCATCAAAGCTTTGGCAAAAAATCAATGCTCATGCTGAGCCAGTAAGTGGTGAAGCTTGGAATTATTTGAATATAGCTGCTGGGCTTCCTGTAGTAGCAAAAGCAAGTCAAGAAGTGTGGATTCCGCAGATGCTTAACCTGCAAATTATTGATGGTGTTAATTTTCAGAAGGGCTGTTTCCCAGGTCAGGAAATTGTCGCTCGTTTAAAGTACTTAGGTAAAAACAAACGTCGTGCGTTTAGACTAGAGATTGCAACGGATCAAGTGCCAGAGATTGGTGAGTTGATTATAGCGGAAGGAGAGAGTGCTGAGGCAGGTAAGGTGCTTAATGCTGTATTGAATCCGGCAGGTAGCGTTGAAGTTTTAGCTGTTCTTAAGATTGCTATGGCTGATAAGCCTTTATTTCTTGCTACTACTGATGGTGCTTCTGCGAAAGTGCTTGAGCTGCCTTTTTCGGTGGATGAGGAGTAGGGCTTTTTCTTCCTCCCTTTTTTTATAGAGGGGAAACTTTTTTGAGAGCCTTCCTAAAGAAGTGATGGCGGTTACTTTCCGATGCAGAACGAGCTAAATATTTCAGCCAATAAATCATCGGGCGTAAATTCACCTGTAATTCTCCCCAGTGCATCTTGAGCGATTCTAAGCTCTTCTGCTAACAGCTCGCCAGCAGCGAATTCTTTTAACTGTACTTCGCCACGATCAACCGCCTCTTGTGTTTCGTCAAGAGCATGCAGGTGACGGCGACGAGCTATAAAGGTTGACTCCGTTTCTGCTTGATAGCCCATACGTTTTTTTAGAGCTTCTCTTAACTCTTCAATACCTGTATCGAACTTAGCTGAGATTTTGATGGTGTCATTATCGTGAGTAGTTTCTGGCTTCAGTAAATCTATTTTATTGAAGACTTTCAAAAGCGGTAGATGTGAAGGTAGCTTCTCAAGAATTTCCTGTTCTTCTTTACCAAGTCCTGTTTGTACGTCCATCAGTAACAATATTAGGTCTGCTTTTTCTATTTCTTGCCAAGCGCGTTCAATACCAATTTGCTCAACTGGGTCATCACTTTCACGTAGCCCTGCGGTATCGACAATATGTAGCGGCATGCCATCAAGGTTAATAGATTCTCGTAACACATCGCGCGTTGTTCCTGCTATTTCTGTGACGATAGCGGTATCTTGACCAGCAAGTGCATTCAGTAGACTAGACTTTCCTGCATTAGGGCGTCCTGCGATGACTAGGTGCATACCATCACGTAGTAAACTACCTTGTTTCGCAGTGCTGCTTAATGTGCCTAGTTTTTGTTGAATTATACTTATCTTGCTTGTTACAGCATCATCAGCAAGAAAATCTATCTCTTCATCAGGGAAGTCAAGAGCAGCTTCGACATACATGCGTAGTTGAATCAGGGCTTTTAGTAGCTCATTAACTTTGCTGGAAAACTCACCCTGCAATGAACGTATAGCCGACCTTGCTGCTTGTTCTGAGCTACTATCAATAAGATCAGAAATGGCTTCAGCTTGAGCTAGATCTAGTTTGTCATTAAGAAACGCTCGTTCAGAGAATTCCCCAGGTTTCGCCATCACTGCGCCAAGTTCTAAGCAACGGCGCATCATCATGTCTAACACGACTCGTCCGCCATGACCTTGAAGTTCTAATACATCTTCACCGGTAAAGGAGTTAGGAGCAGGGAAGTACAATGCGATGCCATCATCAATGGTTTGTTGGTTGGCGTCTAAGAAGGGTTTGTAGAGTGCTTTGCGAGGAGTGGGCAGGGTATCTGTATTGAGAATTGTCTTTGCAATACTGGCAGCTTTACTGCCAGATATTCGAATAATACCCACACCACCACGACCGCTAGGGGTCGCAATGGCGGCGATGGTAGGTGAATTGTTAGTGCTAGCCGTCACCGACTATTTTCTTGTTGATATACCACTGCTGAGCAATAGAAAGTATGTTGTTAACTACCCAGTATAAAACTAGACCGGCAGGGAAGAACAAGAACATTACCGTGAAAACAACGGGTAACCATTGGAAAATCTTCTGCTGCATTGGGTCCATTTGTGGAGGATTCAATTTTTGTTGGAACCACATGCTTGCACCCATAATCAAAGGCAAGACTAAGAAAGGATCCATAATAGATAAATCTTTATACCAGCCTAACCACGGTGCTTGTCTTAGCTCTACACTTTCTTGTAATACCCAATACAATCCCATAAATACAGGAATCTGTATAAGCATTGGTAAGCAACCACCTAGAGGATTAATTTTCTCTTTGCGGTAGAATTCCATCATAGCTTTTTGCTTAGCTTGAGGGTCGTTCTTATGACGTGCCTGCATTTCTTTCATCTTAGGCGAAAGTTTCTTCATCTTTGCCATTGATTTGTAACTCATGGCAGAAGGATAGAAAAAGATGATCTTAATGGTAACGGTTACAAAAATAATCGCCCAACCCCAGTTTCCAAAGATGCCGTGCATGACTTTAAGCAGCCAGAATATAGGCTTTGAAACGAAGGAGAAAATACCATAATCCACGGTAAGGTCTAGCCCTTCAGCAAGCTGCTTTAGGTCTTCCTGAATAACAGGGCCGACATAGAAAGTACTTTTGAAGGTATGTTTTGCACCTGGAGCAAGATCAACTAAAGGTGTCTTCAGGCCTAGTATATAGTTAGGCGTTGTATCGTGAGGTACATACTTATTGTAGAAAGTATTATTTTGAGTCTGTGGTGGAATCCAAGCACTAATGAAATAATGCTCAAGCATGGCTGCCCAGCCGCCTTCAATTTTCTTACTTAATTTCTCATCAAAGTCGCCGAATTTAAACTTTTCGTATTTGTATTTGCCGTCATCATAGTCATAGAAGGCGGGGCCAATGTAAGCGCGAACACCTCCAAATATTCCACCTGTCATTTCTTCAGCAGGGCCATGGCGTAATTGGCGATATTCGAAGCCAGACCATATCGCAGATGATGCATTATCAACTTCATGTTCTACGGCAACATCAAATTTGCCACGTTTGAAGATATAGCGTTTGGTGACAGTTATGCCGTTTCCATTTGTCCATGTAAGAGGAACGACTAACGTGTCCTCTCCATCTTTTAGCGTGTATTCTGCGCTAGAAGCCGAGTAATTAGCATAGTGATTGGGAGCAAAGTCACTGCCTTTTTGGCCTCCAACTTTCTTATGTCCCAGTCCTGATTGTGCAGAATACTGTTTAGCGCGGTCGAGAATGATAACGGGTGTGTCTTGCTCATCAATGCTAACGGGGTAGGTTGGTAATGCAGTTTGCTCGATATCTCCACCACGGGTATTGATCTCGAAGTGTAACGTATCTGTCTTTACATGAATGATTGAGCCGTTAGTAGCAGAAGCCGTGTTGCTAGTGTTTGTGGGCACGGTTGAGGTACTTGAGCCTGCAGATGCTTCGGGTACATCTATTGCATTCACGGCAGGGTTAGAGCTACTAGCGTTAGTCACTGTTGTAGTCGGTGCTGAAACCGGCTTAGGGGCGTGATCTTGCTCCCATGCAGTCCATATCATAAAGCCTAAAAAGACTAGCGTAAGATACAGTAGGGGACGTTGCTGATCCATTATGATGCCTCAGAATGCTGGGCGTTGCCCATTTTTTTGCGTATATAGAGCCATTGCTTTTCAATGCCTTGAAAAATAGTGGCGTTATCTTGTTCGAGAATAAGTGGTCTACACATAACGACCAGATCAACCGCAGGTAGGGTTGAACAATTTGCTCGGAAGCTTTCTCGAATAATGCGTTTAATGCGATTGCGATCAACTGCCCGTTTTGCGCATTTTTTTGAAATAGCCATCCCCAAGCGCGGGTATTCTAGCTGATTTTCTTTTGCAAGAACCGTTAAATATCGGTTTCCAAAACGAGAAGAGCCAGCAAATACCTGTTGATACTGTTTGGCTTCGATTAGCCTTAAGTCTCTAGGGAAAGTTGCTGGCTCAGGAGTTTGATCCACTCAGATGCTATCTAGCTAATCTGTTAGTGTGATGGTGTAAGTCTTGCGCGGCCTTTTGCACGGCGTGCTTTTATAACCTTACGACCACCTACAGTACGCATACGTTTACGGAAGCCGTGTGTACGTGCGCGTTTTAAATTGCTAGGTTGAAATGTACGTTTCATGCCAATTTACCTTGAATTTCGTGTTTCCAGTGTGATTACCGCTCTATTCAAAAGTCCTAAAAAATAAGGACAATAGAAGCGCGTGAAAGGTACGGGATGTTGCCAATAAAGTCAATATTTAATTACTAGCAACCTTGCTGTAGGAATATATCCTTATTAAATAAGGATAACCCCTTAAGTAGAGCAAATGGATAAAGCTTTAAGAAGGATCAGAAAACAACCTCTGCAGCGTTATTTTGTAACGTTGCAGGGGCTGATTTGATTCTGTCTTAGTGGGATTATCTAAATGGGTTCCACCAAGGTTTTTTCTCTCCCGATGTTTCGGCTGAATTAGCTTCGGCGCTACCTTCTTTTGCAGCACCAGCATCTTCTGTTTTACCCGAGTCTTTATTCATGCCCATTGCAGCAGCTCCAGCGGCAACAGCGCCGGTAGCGACTGCCGCAGCCTTTCCTGCTACATCGCTTGCAGTGTCACCCACAGACTTAGCTGCATCATTTGCAGTATCACCAGCAGTCTTAGCTGTATCGGTTGCAACATCAGCAGCGGCTTTAGTTGTATCAGTAGCAGCATCACCCGCAGCTTTAGCCGTATCCGTTACAGCACCTTCGGCAGTTTTAGCCGTGTCAGCTGCAGCATTGCCAACCGCGTTTGTGGCGTCAGTGGCAGCATCACCAGCGGCTTTAGTCGTATCGGTTGCAATATCGCCAGCGGCTTTAGCTGTGTCAGTTGCAGCACCTTCAGCAGCTTTAGCAGTATCTGTTACGGCATCACCAGCAGCTTTAGTAGTATCGGTAGCAACATCGCCAGCAGCTTTGGCTGTATCTGTTGTAGCAGTTTGAGCCGCGTCTGTTGCAGCAGTACCAGCAGCCTGAGCTGTATCCGTTGCAGCAGTACCAGCAGCCTGAGCTGTATCCGTTGCAGCAGTACCAGCAGCCTGAGCTGTATCCGTTGCAGCAGTGCCAGCAGCTTGAGCCGTATCCGTTGCAGCAGTGCCAGCAGCTTGAGCCGTATCCGTTGCAGCAGTACTAGCAGCTTGAGCTGTATCCGTTGCAGCAGTACGAGCAGCTTGAGCTGTATCCGTTGCAGTAGTACCAGCAGCTTGAGCCGTATCCGTTGCAGCAGCACCAGCAGCTTGAGCTGTATCTGTTGCAGCAGCACCAGCAGCTTGAGCTGTATCTGTTGCAGCGGCACCAGCAGCTTTAGCGGTATCATCGACAGTTTCTGGAGCAGCTTCATTAGCTAGCTTGGTATAAGTCCATTGAATACAAACATTATCTTTGTACATCTGCGTACAGCTCCAGCCATTTTTGCCGGGGCCTTCAGCATTTGCAGTGGTTGCATTAAACGCTAACATGCTCATGAGAACAGTACTGTATAAAAGAGGGGATTTAATTTGGGATTTGTGTAGTTTCATCTTTTGATTCCTTTAAATAAGACGCTTAATTTTTACCGCAGTGATTATAAGATACTTTTCATTAAATCGCATCGAATTAATGCACTTGATTCATATATTTACTTAGGTTATCCCAATTTTTGGGTGGATTAGGCAAATATATCAAGGCTAATATCAATATTAGTGGCTAAAACTGGTTTTCTGGATTGGAAAATGCTGGGGTTAGATTGAGCCTTCGCAAGCCTTACTCCTAGTTTTATTACGTAAGCATTTAGGATTTTTGACTGCCATGTTAGTAGCTTTTGCATCAAAAATAAGTATATTTTTTCTCATCCAGCCCTTTTTTCCATTCCAAGAAACTTGGAACCATGTGTTGCGGCGAGAGTATCGTTTGATTCCTGAAAGTCGAATAATCCAGCGTGTATTAGCGGGGAGCTTTTTGACAGTACGAGAATGTACGGTTGGATTTTGGAAAATAATTAGCTTTGCTGTTTTTCCCTTTGGTACTCTATAAAGTTTGAACTTGTCAGCAGTAGCTAGTATAGGGGTTACAAGTAAAGTACAGGTAAGGATTGATGATGTAATTAAGGATCGTTTTTTCACTGTATATTCCTCCTTGGATACAATGTTGGGCGACCTGAGCTGGGTTTAGGTTAATGTTTTAAATAAGCCAATCTCTGGCAAATGTAGGTATTAGGTATAAAGGTGCTCCGCTCATTAATTATACAGGGTACAGGTTTATTAAGAATTTGTTAAGGTTTCTAGGTAAGTGCGATTAAAATAGTTACAAGGAAGATTAAAAAATAATCGGCTTTATGTTGTTTTTTTCAAATAACTAACTATAAAAATAGGTGCTTAGTATTGGCTTATATTCTGGTCTAGTCATGAACGTTTGTCAGCCTAAGCTTTACAAGGTTTTGTATGAGTTATATGTTCTATACTTGCTGAGGAATCTTGAAGTCTGTAAAAGTTATGTTTCCTTTAATTAAGGGTGAAAGGTATAAAGAGTTATGTATAAAAAAACATCTAGCCAGCTATTTATTCCTATAAAAGGCTATGGTTTTACTACATTAATAGTTTCTGGGTTTGGGTTAATGTTTGTTGGATTGTTCCCAATCATTACATCTGCAGATGAAGCATTGATGCAACCTGTTCAAGATATTCATTTTCAGGAGTTGCCCCCTCCATGGGAATCACAACCTGTTCCAAAAATTGCTGTGCCTGTAGTGGCAGTTGCTAAGTCTAAGTCACCTCAAAAGCCTATCAAACCTATAATGAAGCAGGCTGTTCGTGTTGCTCCTAAAGTAGCGATACAAGCACCGAAAGTTTCTGCACCAAAACAAACTACCATTCAATCTCTCATGGCTGCGGCTAAGAAAAATGATAGCCAAGCACAATATGATTTAGGGATGCGTTACCAATATGGAAATGGTGTGAAGAAAAGTCGTAGCACTGCGCATCGTTGGCTAAGTAAATCCGCAGAATCAGGTAATGCACGTGCTCAATATGCGTTGTCGTTGTTTTATCAGCAGTATGCTCGCAACCAACAAGGTGTAAAAAAGGCATTGTTGTGGTTAAAAAGAGCAGCTGACCAAGGTTTAGTGGATGCTCAATACAGCTTGGGCATGATGTTTAAAAACGGTTCTTTGGTTCATAATAATCCAGCAGAATCTAAGAAATGGTTGCAAATGGCTGCTTCACAAGGGCATGTGTCAGCGCAATTGGCACTGAAGTAGTAAGTAGATGATCATAAATATTATGATCGCCTACTTATAACTAGAGTTTTCAAGGATGAACTATAAGCTTGAGCTTTCTGCAGGCTCTCATTGTCAATATCGTTTGATTCAATCCGTACGAGCGAAATACATCCGTATAAAAATCTCTCCAGTGGGTGAAGTTTCTGTAGTTGTACCTAAAAAAGTAAATAACCAGCTTGCTCATGATTTTGTAGAGCAGCGAAAAAGCTGGGTTACTAAGTGCTTGCAAGAAATCAAAGACTCGCCCACCCCTGAAATTGTTATTCCAAAACAGCTTTATTTGCAATTGATAGATGAATATTGGCAGATAGAGTATGAAGGCACCGAATATAATGGAGTTCTGCTTGAGGCAATGACAACAGGTGTAAAAAACACCTTGTTACTTCAGGGAATGATTGGAGATAAAGAGCTAGTGTTTGATGTATTGGAGCAATGGTTGAAGGTGAAGGCAAAAGCTACTTTTCCTGAAATGTTGATGTCAATATCAGCAGAGTGCAATCTACCTTACAATCGCTTAACCATTCGTGGACAAAAAACACGTTGGGGAAGCTGCTCAGCGAAACAGAATATCAATCTTAATTACAAGCTACTCTTTTTTCCAAAGGAGGTAGTACGTTACGTGTTTATCCACGAGCTATGCCACACCAAAGAAATGAATCACTCCAATCGTTTTTGGAGCTTGGTTCAGCAGTTTGATCTAAATTACCGACAGCACCGACTAGCTTTGAAAGATTCAGCTTCATTTCTTCCAGCAGGTTTCTAGCTGTTTTAGGTGGTTTGACGTAAAGAACTTGCCAAGGTTACGTTGATTTTTTTGTTTCTGATCAATCGATCTCATGAGGCGCTTAGTTGTTCTAAGTAACGATTTGAGATCGATTGATCAGAAACAAAAAGGCAAGTAGGATTGGTAAGTTCATTGCGTCAAGACACCTTAATTACGAGTCTAGTTTAAACTCAGCCCAAAGTGGTCGATGGTCAGAAATATAATAACGAAGGTATGTCTTAAATTGTGCTGCACTACGACTCTCCCATAGCTCCTTAAAAAGCGCACCATCAAAATCAAACACACCTATGCGCTGAGTATGTGCCTTTTTCACCGTGCCGGGAAAAAACATAATTTGGTCATAATCCTTGTCATTATTAATATTCGAATAAATTTTTGTAGAATGATGGGGTCGGATTAGCCCTCGCTTTTTCAAAGCAGTATAGATGAGGTCACCGGGCTCCACTTTGGGCAGGTTAAAGTCACCAAGCACAATGATCTTATCTGCATATCGGTCTTTATCTTTACGGCGTAAATCTCCCCAGCGAGAGACAGCGTAGGCTTCTAGGCTGCGCCGTTTAAGATCCTTATCTTTAGAAGGACCAAAATAAAGGTGAGCATTGACTAAAACAAACGTCGTTGTCTGGGAGCGAAATGAAACAATATAGGGTGTTCGGTCGAACCCCTTGAAGAAGTTACTGGGAATATTCGGCAGCTTTATGTGTTTTAGGCTTGAAGCCGGTACACTCAATTCTCCAATCTTCTCACCCAGTGAAAATTTGGCTGAGTCATAGATAAAAGCCATGCGCTCCTCATTCCCAGCTTTATCAGAAAATATCATTTGGTAGTGGTCAGGCAAGGCAGCGAGAATGGCGCGTATTCCGGAAAGCTCATCCTTAGTTTCCTGGATAGCAATAATGTCGAACCAGCTGATGATTTCAGCAAGGATGGCGTAATCTTTTGGGGTGCGCTTCTGTCCACCTAGATTGGCGATATTCCATGTAGCTAACAGTAAATGGTCATTTTTCTTTGCAGGTATTTGGCGACCTGTCTTTGTATCCCGATAATTTCTTAATCGCTGGATTTCACTTTCAGCGATATAGCTGTGGCTAAAGGTAGGTTTTGGGAAAGAACGTGGCATAGCTTCACCTTTGGTAGTTACCTAGAAACCTCTGATCAAGTTTTCGTAATTCTCGAGAAGGCGGGACCCATTTCAACAAGTGGCACTGTGCCTACTCTTGGATATCTGTATTCGCAGGTATGACGATGTCTCTTGAACTAAGAGTTTCCCTAAGGTGAGTATAGTCAAAGAGAAACCCCCAAGGTGAGCAAAGAAAGATCATATTCCTAGTTGATGAACTAGGAGTTGTTCGAGAAAAGAAGTGTAGTTTATTTAAAACCTTTTTCTTGAAGGAGGGATGTATATTCCTTATCGGTTCCATTGATATGTTTAAGTAGCCAGTTTTTTAGAAAGAGTGCGACTACTTCTAATGCATCGTGCCCTCTGCTTTCATAATCTTGCATAAATTCATCGACTTTATTGATCATGGCATCATGTTTTCTTTTGTGTGCATCATAGTCGGCGAAACCTGCTTCTAGTAACATCTTTTCTTCACGTTCAAAATGATATTTTGTATAAGCAACTACTTGTTCTAGAGCCTGCTTTTCAAATTCTTCACCTGTCGGGTAATGAAGTGCGGTTTGCAATAAGTTAATCAGATTAAGAAGTTTGCGGTGGTCATTATCCAAAGACTCAATGCCGACACTATAAGCATCTTTCCACTCGACGAAATGATGTTTTTCATTCCAGCTACTAAATAAAGAAAGGGCTATTAATGTGGCAATGATAAACCACGGAAGAGGGTGTTTGATTCCTAAATTAATAAAGGTAAGCGTTAATGCAACGATTAATGATCCAGCAAATAAAGCCAGCAATATCATTTTTGCACTTCTACTCATATTCTAAACTCCTTGATTTTATTCTCATCATCGAAAGATGATCTCTATCAATACCACATAGCTAAATAAAAGGGTTTGATGCAAATCAATGGGGAAGAATTTTCTATCTAATCACAATCAGATTCTTTTTCTTTCAAGGCTTCTTTTGGGCTGTCAGGCTTCGATGCTTCACTAGTCTCTATTCGAGAAATATAATCAGCTATATAGCCCAAAGTCGCATCATCCAACTCTTTAATGTGTGCCAACATCACGGGGTTGGCATTTTTTCTTAGTCCATCACGCATCCATTGTAGCTGACGCAAGGTGTAGGTGTAGTGCTGACCTTGAAGGCGAGGAAAGACGCTTTCTGCATTGCCTTCTCCGTTTGCGCCATGGCAAGCAACACACTTCTCTACAAATAATTTCTTGCCTTCTTC
>JAZGES010000042.1:0-9554 GCA_036478935.1 Thiotrichaceae bacterium | reverse complement strand
GTACGACATTGGTTAAGACAGCAAGATCACGGAACCAATAAAAAAGATGGTTTAGCTGTTCTTGAAAGAGAAGCTAAAAGGCTAGCACTTCCAAAGTTTGATATAAATGAATTAGTTGAGCAGTTTAAGCTACAAAGTAAGGACGAGTTCCTTATTGCTCTGGGAAGAGGTGATATTAGCGCTCAGCAAATAACCAATGCACTTTCTCCTGCTTTACATAAGAAGCAGGTGCAACCAGTCCATAGGTTAACAAGGGATGGGTCGCCTCACTCACCTCAACAAGCAGTTGATTTACAAGGAGTGCAGGTTGAAGGTGTCGGCAATATTCTCATTAATATTGCAAACTGCTGTAAGCCTGTACCTGGGGATGACATCGTGGGTTATATTACTTTAGGTCGAGGCGTTTCAATACACCGTAGTAACTGCCCTAATATAAACCCTACTAATCTCTCAGATGAGCAGCAATCAAGGCTTGTGGTTGTAACTTGGGGTGATGAAGTCAATAGTTATTCTGTTGATCTTCAAGTGGCTGGACTAGATCGACCTGGGCTACTAAGTGATACCGCAATGGTGCTGGCAACTGAACGTATTAATATACTGGATATTGGCATTCAGCATGAAGATAGTACATTAAAGGCGATTATTAATATTACGGTACAGGTAGAAAATACTAAACAACTGGAAGGGATACTTGGAAAGTTATCCCAACTACCTAGTGTGCTGGATGTTACGCGATCAGGCTAAATAGGCTTAGTTAAGGTTGCTTGAGAAAATAAGATAGACCCAATAAAAAACCCAGCCTAAGCTGGGTTTTTTATTGCCAATTTGAAACTAGTTGTTACTTACGAGAACCAGGCCCATTAAGCTCTAATCCGTTACTCATATAAGCTTCAAAGTACTCAAGTGCTTTGTACTGCTTGCTTTGCGCTTTGAAAGGCTTTGCACGTACTTGCTTGTTACAACCACCATAACGACGGTGAAGCGTACCTAAGTTACCCCATTTAGAACGATAAACTGGGAAGTGAGTCGTATGCCCCATCGCCGGGCTTAGCTTATCTGCACGGATGTTTTGTCCAGCATAGTAAACATGACAATCAGCACATGCCATATTCAACTGGCCGCGTTTAGCATAGAAGAAAGTCTTTCCTTCGTTATACCAAGCTTCAGCTTTTGCGCCTTCAACTTTAACATCAACTTTACCACCACGTCCTTGGTAAGCGATATAGGCAGAAAGCTTGGCAAGGTTGCCTTTCTTCCATTTAAAGGGCTTTTCACCATTATCGGTAAGGCATTTGTTGATAGTACCTTCAAGTGTTGCGATGTCATCCTTAGCTTCGTCAAAGTACGGGTACTTACCACGAATTCCTGCTACATCTCCAAAACAATCAGCAAAGCTTTTGCCATTGGCAAATTTCTTTCCCCAAAGCGCAGCACCATCATCAATTGCTAGCTCATAAGGAGGAAATTCTTCCATTTCTTCCCACTGCTCGCGTGATGCTGAGTCAATGGCGTAAACACCATTTTTATAATCGTCAAAAGCCACATCAGAAAATTTCTTTTTGAAATAACCCTTGAAAGCTTCGAGGTCTTCCGCAGGTGATGCATGCGTGCCTATTAAAGGCGTTAAACTTAGTGCTATTGTGGTAGCAGCTATAGTTAGTATCTTTCTCATTAATTAATACTCCAAATCTTTTTTAATTCTTGAATACTGTATGTACACAACAGTCGGCAAACTGTTAAAGGGTGAGAATATAGTCAGTAACTAATTCGATTTCTTTAGGAGACATAACCGAATGCGTTCCGAATGGAGGCATTATAGTATTTGGGTTTTTATCTCTTGGTTCAGAAATTTGTGCAATTAGTGCATCTCTTTTAAAACGAGATTTCATAGCAATAAGGGGTGGGCCGATGGTTCCAGCCATATCGCCGCCTTGAATCATATGGCAAGCTAAACAGTTACCTTTTTTACGATCAAAAGCTAGCTTCTTTCCTTCTTCTAACGATGATGACGCAGCTTTGTCGTCAGCGATAGCAATGTTTGTTGTGATGCCCATGACTGCAACGATTGCAATAGCACTTGCAGAAGTTACCATTAGGCGAATTTTTTTTCGCATGTCTTGCTCCAGGTTTTTTAATAATCAGGTGTAACTACTCAGATTGCACTCTATTTGCCCACTAGCTATGTTGAAAATGCTCAAGTATCTTTATACGTTCTGCGCTTTCGCCTGCTCTTGTGAAAAATAATTACAATCAGGTAATGGTTAGTGGCACATAAGCCCTAGTAACCAATGAAACCCATAGTAAGTTAAAAGTTTAGGGTTCGCAACTTTCATTGATTTATATCAAGTTTATTAGCAGATTCTAATATATCAATTATTGCCTCTCTCTCCTTTACTACTTTCTGCGCCCCGTTTGTTGCTCTTTTAGAATATTTAGTTTGGATTGCAAACGAGCAAGATCCTGACCGCTCATTCTTGGTTGCTTAGTGGCTTGTCTCAATTGGGCAATGGCATGCTTACGCTCACCTATTCGGATATTTCTATCTGCCGCAGCAAGATACGCATCAGCAATGTACCCTTTACGTTTTGCTACTTCCTGCTTTACTTCAAAAAAAGATAAGCTGGTTTGCTCTGTTGGAATAACATATTTTACTTTTTCCCATGCCTCATCAATTCTTCCTGTCGCTATGAGTGCATTTAATAGTGGAACCAGGAGGGACTGCTCTCCTATTCTGGCTCTCACTAAGGGAGTTAGCAGGTCAATAGTCTTTTGATATTGACGAGTAGCATTTAGAGAGGTTGCAATAGCAATCGCCTCAGGAGTGTGATTACTTTTAGTACCAAGAAGCGTTAGTGCGGGATGGTGTTGCCCTCTTGCAATAAGCTTCATGGCTTGACTGTAGTTTTTGAGAGCAGATGACGGAAGTGTAGGAGCCTGTGTTCGATGACCTTGGCTCATCAGTGCGCGGATTTTTTCTCGTGCATAGATAAAGCTAATATTATTTCTGCCTCTATTACCCAGTCGTTGCGCCCGACTACGCGTGTCACTCACTCTTTCGATTGATAAAGGATGACTTTGCAAATACTTGGTTAATTGAGCGTAAGGATTACTAGTGAGCTGATCTAGCTTGGTCATAAACTCGGGCATACCACTAGGTTTAAAGCCAGCACTGCTTAGGATACGAATACCCACACGGTCGGCTTCTGCTTCCATCCCTCTGGAAAAAGAAAGCTGCTTATGTTGTTGTGCCGCAATAGCGGTGGTGATGATCGCACTACCGGCATCAGCACTTACGCTACCAGCGGCAAGACCCGCAAGAATAGCAACACTAGTGCCTAAAACATCCCCCTTAGATTTTGCAACCATACGACTGAGATGATTCTGTGTGATATGTGCAATTTCATGGGCAACCACAGCAGCCAATTCACTTTCTGAATCAGCATTGAGGATAAGTCCCGTGTTGATAACAATAACGCCACCAGCTGTAGCAAATGCATTTACGTCAGGGTTTTTTACAATTAAAAAATAGAGCTTGCCATGGCGAGGAGCTTTGCTTGAAAGTCGATTGCCTATAGAGCGAATCCAACTATTAAGCTCTGGGTCTTCAACCACTGGAAGCCGTCTTCTGAAATCACGCAATATTTTAAGTCCAAGCTCTCTGTCTTGAGATAATGTTGCAGTAGTCGCTCCCATTTCGGGAAGGTTTAAATCAGGTAACTCAAGATTCAATTCTGCACGACTGATTGAGACGAAAAATAACCAGAAAAAAAGTGTCACTACCATTTTTTTAAGCATCTCAATAATTCCTGTATATAAAAGTTAAGCAATAGCAAAGATAAGAATGATGACAGTTATAGTACGTTGAAAGTTCATATCTGGACATCTCGAGAATCCATTTGTATTGGTAATGTAATAGTCACTTGAGTACCTTCTCCCAGCTTGCTGGTAATGTTTAACTCTCCATTGTGAGCCTCCATTATCAACCGAACCAAATATAATCCTAAACCAAATCCGCCCGTTTTACGCTGTCGTGAAGAATCTGCACGATAGAAAGGTTCAGTCAAATGGGGGAGATGTTCAGCAGCAATACCTTGCCCATAATCTTGAACGCTCAGTTTCATTCGTTGGGCACTCTGTGAACTAACTATAAGGACCGGTGGACTGTCCTCTTTTTGGTGTTTCAAGGCATTACTTAAGAGGTTTTTTATAATGAAATGCATCCTACTTTCATCTAATAAAACCAAAGGAAGGTTTTGCGCTAATTGCAGCTTAATATCAACCTCAGAATAGTGACTAGCAATGACGCCTTCAATCAGTTCATTCAGTGAGCATTTCGTTAGTTGCAATGTTTGATGCTTGCTTTTTAGTCGCTCGGCTTCGAGTAACTCGTGAATAAGGCCTTCCATTTCTTGCAAGTCTTGCTCTAGTCCTTTTTTACTGGGGCTCTCATCCATCAACGATAGAGCAACTTTGGCACGGGTAATGGGTGATCTTAGCTCATGGCTAATCGCAAGTAGCAGTTGACGTTTAGCCTCTAATATTTGCTCAATTTCATCGGCCATATGATTAATAGTTTCTGCAAGACTACCTAGCTCATCTTGTCGTGAGATTGAAATACGATGGCTTAGCTCACCACTTCCTATTCGCGCAACATCAGATTGGATGGTTTTAATAGGTTGAAATAATCGGCGAATAGCAAAATACAATATTGCCAGTATGCTTAAGATACTGATCAGGCCTATGATTAAAGTCTTTCCCAAAGAGAAGCTACCTATCTGTCCTTGCGTAATAAACAAAGTTGAATAGCCTTGGCTTTGAATACGGAAAAAAAACCGGTGTTGGTAGAACCCTCTTTGAAGTATTGCATGGGGTCTCTTTCGAGTTGATTTGAAACGAAGCTTGTTAGTGTCTGGAAATTTTCCGTTAGATGACCAGTGCATATCCGGCCCGTCGATAATGATATCCACCAATATATTTTTACTGAGTTCTTCTGCTCGTTTCAAATCGGGAGGGTGGCCTATTTCTTTATGTAAATGACGAATGTATTGTTGAAAGTGTGGTCGGACATTCTCTTGAAAGTGTTGCCTGAAAGAAGAACCTACAAATGTTCTGAACGTGGTCAGAATAATAATTCCGGTGATAATAAAGAGCAGAACTAACTTTAGCGATAAGGATAACGACACCGCATGCCAAGGTTTATTCGATACATGAGTACCAGACATACTATAAACTCCTTGGAGGAATGAAGCGATAGCCTGTGCCCCAAACCGTTTGGATGCAATCCAGTGGCTTTAACTTTTGACGTAAGCGACTCACCATAATGTCAATAGAGCGAGAAAAAAGCTCGGCATCAATACCCCTGAGAGCCGTCATAATCTCATCACGGGTAAAACTTTTATCAGGAGATTCCGCCAGCAGTACTAATAACTCATATTCTTTGCTGGTTAGGTCAATAATACGCTGTTTGATACTAACGTTACGCTTCGACTTATCAATTAGAATGTCAGCATATTGCATAGCTTTAGATGAGTTGCTGAGCAGTTCTGGCTGAGTTCTTTTAAGTATATTGTGAATACGGGCAACCAGCTCTCTTGGCTCAAACGGTTTTGACAAATAATCATCTGCACCTAACTCAAGACCCACAATTCGATCCATTACCTCACCCCGAGCCGTTAGCATCAAAATAGGAATGCTGCTGTCCTTGCGGATAGTTCGACAGACCTCAAAACCATCCATGTCGGGCAACATAATATCCAAAATAACCAGATCAAATGCTTTGCTCTCAAGTCGTTGCAAACCCGTTTTAGGGTGAGCCTCGCTAAATAAGCCCAAATCGTAGCGCGAAAAATACTCGGTTAATAGTGAGGCTAAACGCTCATCATCATCGATTAACAGAATGGTGTGCATGGTTTCATTCCAGTACAAATAACCTGCATTATAGATAAAAGTAAACAAGTAGCAGGAAGAATAGTCTTCCCGCTACTCACGGCAAGTATAGCTTCAAGCCATACTTAATCCGGTACTTATTTATGTTTAAAGTGCTTACCCATACGACTAGAAAACTTCTCCAGTGTTTGTTTCAATTCTGCACGCTACTCATCATTTAAGCTGTTGGTGAAGTCTGCAACCACCGCTATCATTTCAGGTGCTTGTTGCTGTCTTTGTGTGCTACGGTTTTCTATTAAAGACAAGGCTTGTTGTTGGTTTAATTCTGGCGCGTCCAATAAAGCTAACAGTTCACCATTACGGCTTTCCTTCATTGCTTTACGACGTTCGGAAAATTGCTGCTGTATCGCCTTTAACTTCTCAACTTGAGCTTCACTTAGATCCAGCTTTCCCGTCAGGCGCTTTACCATAAATCCAGCACGTTTCTCAGAGCTAAAGCCACCCATCATACCAAAGCCACATTTTTCACCAGAACCGGCATAGGCACCAATACTTCCCAATGTGATAATACTTAAAACCGCACCTAATAGAATTTTGCTTCGTTTTTTCATTTTGTTTCTCCTTAGTTGTTATTGACGCTTCACATCATACGAAGATGAGATGTAACAAACTTCTCAAGGGTGTAACAAAATGTAACAAGCTATATTTCGTGTAATATCAGGTACAACTATTTTACATATATACAAGGGAAAGGCTTGACTAACATCACATTATCTATATATTAGAGTATTAATACATACGAATATAGGGGCACACGAGTGTTTGGAATAAAAGAAGTAGATGCAAATGGGTTGAAGAAAATGATCGATGATGGCGAAAAGGTCAAATTGATTGATGTTCGCTCTGAAGCAGAATACAACCAAGGCATTATTGAAGATGGTGAGTTTATGCCACTTCATACACTACCAGCACGTTTACAAGATTTACCTAAAGATGAAACGATTGTGTTTTATTGTCGAACTGGTGCGCGCTCAGGACAAGCTTGTGGTTATGTAAAACAAAACACCGGCATTGAAGCTTTGAATCTAAGTGGTGGAATTGTACGTTGGCATCAATCAGGATTTCCTGTTGTACAGCCCGATACAACAAGAGCTAACTAAGCTTATCAGTTAAAGATTAGAATATTATTTACTACTAATCTTTGCTACAATCCCCAGCACGCCTATTTGAAACGCTAAGAGAGATTATAAATATGTCTGATCAAAAGAAACTTGCGATGATCGCAACTAAAGGAACCCTCGACTGGGCTTATCCTCCTTTCATTCTTGCATCAACTGCTGCTGCACTAGATTATGAAGTAGAAGTTTTCTTTACTTTTTATGGTCTACAAATGCTTAAAAAAGATTTAAGTTGCCTTAAGGTTAGCCCTTTAGGAAACCCTGGCATGCCAATGAAAATGCCTATGGGTCCTGCATGGTTTCAAGATATCAACTGGAATATCCCAAATGCAATTCAGGCTATCATTCCTGGTTATGAAAACCTTGCAACTACACTAATGAAGAAAACCATCGCAAAAAATGGCGTTGCCACTATTCCTGATTTGCGTGAAATGTGTCAAGAAGCTGAAGTTAAATTTCTAGCTTGTCAGATGACCGTTGAGTTATTTGGTTTTGATGCTGAAAATGACTTTATTGATGGTATTGAGTATGTTGGCGCTGCCACATTCTTCGAATTTGCAGGCGATTCTGACATCTGCTTGTATATCTAGTACTACTAGTTATCAATATTTAAAAGCCGGGCAATCAGTCCGGCTTTTTTGTTGCTATAAATTATATATTTAGCGCCAACCTGAACATCCCTACTAACACCTAACAAAAAATAAAACATGTTTACTCTCATAAGAAAAAACGCTCCTCAGAATATTAAAAATGACACACTTTCTGGTTTAACCGTAGCATTGGCACTAGTACCTGAAGCGGTGGCTTTCGCTCTGGTTGCACACGTGCACCCATTAGTGGGTTTGTATGCCGCTTTCATCATGGGGTTACTGACCGCAATTCTTGGTGGTAGACCCGGAATGATATCCGGTGCAACCGGTGCTATTGCCGTTGTAGTCGTGGCATTGGTTATGAATCATGGTGTGGAATACTTACTAGCAGCTGTGGTGCTGATGGGATTTATTCAAATCATGTTTGGCGTACTAAAGCTTGGAAAGTTTATTAGGCTCGTTCCCCATCCTGTTTTCTTAGGGTTCGTTAATGGGTTGGCGTTAGTTATCTTTATTGCTCAGTTACAACAGTTTAAAGCTCCCGATGCTAACGGTGTCATGCAGTGGCTAACAGGCTCGCCACTTTATATTATGCTAGGGCTTATTGTTCTGACCATGGCAATTATTAAGTTTCTACCAAAACTAACAACAGCCGTTCCTTCCACCTTAGTTGCTATTTTAGTAGGTAGTTTATTAACGATTGGTTTGGGACTCGACACTCGGACTGTGGGCGATATGGCTTCGATTAAAGGGGGATTACCACAATTCCACCTTCCTGAAATTCCCTTTACACTTGAAGCCTTTAAGATTGTCTTACCTTATGCCTTTATCATGGCGATGGTTGGTTTAATCGAGAGCTTGTTAACTCTAAATCTTGTGGATGAATTAACAGAAACACGTGGACAGCCTAACCGTGAGTGTATCGGTCAAGGTGTAGCAAATACAGTGACAGGTGTGTTTGGCGGCATGGGCGGTTGTGCGATGGTAGGTCAAAGTATCATCAATATTAAATCAGGTGGTCGTGGTCGTTTATCAGGCATCGCTGCCGCGTTATTTCTACTAAGCTTTATTTTAGTAGGTTCGCCATTGATCGAGCAAATTCCAATAGGTGTTTTAATCGGCGTTATGTTTATGGTCGTTATTGGCACATTTGAGTGGTGTAGCTTCCGCTTAATTGGCAAGATTCCGCTTCCAGATACATTAATTGGCATCTCAGTTGCAGTTATAACCGTATTTGCTGACTTAGCGATTGCAGTGATTACCGGCGTTATCTTATCCGCACTAGTATTTGCATGGCAGCATGCAAAACAGATTCATGCTGAGATATCTACCAATAAAATGGGTGGCAAAGTTTATAGTCTAAATGGTCCTTTATTCTTTGCTTCTGTGCAAAACTTTCAGGATATTTTTGATCCTAAAAATGATCCAGATGACGTGGTTGTAGATTTCCAAAATTCACGGGTAACAGATCATTCTGCCATTCAAGCTATTGATAAGCTGGCAGAGCGCTATAATAAAGAACATAAGCGTTTACATTTAAAGCATGTGAGTGAGGAATGCCGCTTGTTATTAAAGACCGCAGGGCCTTTAGTGGAAGTCAATGTAGTAGAAGATCCTCATTATCATGTGGCTGTAAACAAAGGTGATTTCGTAAGAGGAGAACAGACATGATCAACAAGTTATTATTATCACTATCAGCACTCGCTATGACACTAACACTCTCTGGCATCGCTAATGCAGAAGTTGCTGGTATTAAAAGCGGCGGTCAAATGGTGAAAGAGGTCGCTGCTTCTGTAAAAAATATTAGTACCGCTGAATTAAAAAAAGAAGTAGATTCCAATCCAGATTTGGTACTGGTTGATATCAGAACCTATGGTGAAATCAGCTCAATGGGTGGTGC
>JAZGES010000041.1:0-5573 GCA_036478935.1 Thiotrichaceae bacterium | reverse complement strand
CCAGTCACTTCTCCGCGATACGCTACCGCAGACTCAGGTACTACCAGCTGAGTATTTTTACCAACAACAAACGCGACTTTAACGAAAGCACCAGGGTAAATCCCATTCAAGCCTGATTCTAGTTCTGCACGTACCTTAAACGCATTGGTTAGCGGATCAGCATAAGGGAAGAAGACCAATGATTTAACCGGAATGGGAGGCTCATCACCCAAGATATATACGGTGGCCTGTTTATATTGACGCACTCCTTTAATCAAACCCTGAGGCACTTCAGTAGTCACCCTTAATTCTTTAAGAGAGATTCCCGTCATAATTGGCTTGCCTGAGGTTACCAATTCACCCAGCTCAATATGACGCTCAGTAACAATGCCACTAAAAGGCGCTACTACTGCGGTATAACCTAGTTGCTCCCCTGCTTGTGTTTTGCGTGCCGATGCGGCGGTAACTCCCGTTTTAGCTGCTGCAAGTGCAGCCTTGGCCGCTCCAACTTGTGCATTGGCTGTTTTCATTGCAGATTTAGCACGATCATATTCAGCACGAGATATTAGCTTACGATTGTAAATAGATTCAGTACGTTTAAAATTTGCATTAGCTTCTTCAGCTCCTGCCAAAGTAGCTTTATATGATGCTCTAGCCTTCTCAACTGAAGCTTTTGCTTGACCTACTGAGGCTTGGGCTTGCTTCAACCCAGCCTGTTGTGTGCGTGATTTAATACGGACAATAACTTGTCCCTTTTCTACAAAATCACCCACATCATAGTTAAGCTCTTCAATCGAGCCACTGGTTTGTGCTGACAATGTACTCTTGTTAACGGCTTCAACCTGTCCATTAAGAATTTGAATATTAGGCACTTCTTGCATGTTGACTGTAATCGTTGCGAGTTTACCTTCTACTAATGGTACTAATGGCTTAGCATCAGCAAGTGCTACCGTGCCAAAAAAAACAGGCGCAGCAACCACCATTAATCCGGTTATGAAAGATTTATATAAAGTCATCATATATAGTTACCTTTAGGTCTAGCCATTGAGTGTCACATCATCGTGCTGCACCCTGACATTACTAATAAGTTTAGTCTCAAAGTCAAAAAAAAGGATAGTAACATGCAATATTAGAATTTTCTAATATTGAATAGAATTTTAAATATATCCTCAATAAATAATTAGTTACAATAAAATACACCTAAAAATAATAAGAATATAATCATTATGAAATATATTACCCCGACCTCAACTGCCCTATTATTATTCACTATAGCTACCTCCGCATCTGCTCAAATTTACAAATGGGTTGATGAAAGTGGACAACAGCATTACACAGAAAGGCCAGCCCCCGCCGGTAAGAACGCTGAAGCTATAGAAGATAAAATTCGTTTCGCAGCGGCATTGCGCAGCAAGAACAAAACACGTTCTTCTTATATACCGTCAAAAACAAAAGACGAAGCTGAGAATGATGCGGGAGAATCAAAAAGAAAGGAAATAGCTAGCAAGCAAAAAGAAGCACAAGATAATTATAAGGAACAGCTGAATAGTTATTGCACATCTCAGAAAGATAATCTTAAACTGTTAAGAACAGGATCTCCCATTGCTTGGGAAGAAAATGGCAAAACCGACTTGCTAACAGTCGCACAACGCACCACTAAGATTGATGAGATTTCAAAAAGTGTATCTAAGAATTGCTCTGATAAGAAATCAAAGTCTGAATAATGGCAGGCATTTCTTGCCCTTTGGAGGTGCTGTAAAGTCCAGTGTTGAGTGATAACGAAACACGGGAAAAACTCTATTAATCGTTCCGAAAAAACCGTCATACCTGCGTAGGAGACTGTGAAAGTATTCAGAAAAGTCCCCCTCTTTCGTAAAGAGGGGCTAGGGGAGATTTAAAAAGTTACGAATAAACACCGAAATATCAGTGTATTATTAACTTCTGTTAAATCCCCCTCAATCCCCCTTCATAAAGGGGGAGGCTAAAACGAATACTTTCACAGTCTCGTAGGCAGGTATCCATATTCGTACAAAGTGCCATTCTGACGGATGGATTCCCACCTACGTGGGAATGACGATAGTTACTTATTACTATCTTACAAAATATTCGCCAGACTAGAACCTACCCACATCCACAACGTGGTTGTAAGCTAATAAACAAGTTTCAGCCCAAAAAATAATGTCACTCAGTAGATTCCTTTAAATACCGAAACAACGCTCGTGATGATTTAGGTGGCTTATTTAATTGAGCTTCTTTACTGGCATTGCGCGTTAGCTGCCTGATATGCTGACGATCCAATGTCGCATGAGTATCTAATAATGTTTCTAGCACATTATTATCCCCTTTCAATAAGGCATCTCTCCATTCTTCTACTTGATGGAATTGCTCAGTTGATTCTTTATGAGGCCGGTTAAACTCTTCGATGTTCTTTTTGATTTGCTCTACATCTTCTTCACGCATTAGTTTTTCTAAAAAAATCAGCTGCCGACGCAAAGCACCTTTACTAAATTTTTTTGCTTTTAGTACTTCTATTCTTAATAGATCACTAATGGGCAGTTTATCTAACCATTCTTCTCGCAGTGCAATCATTTGTTTACCTAAATCACGCAGTTCAAGCATGTCACGTTTAATCGCCGTTTTATTGGGGCGTTCTGCGTATACTTTTTCTTCTTCGTCCATTTCACTACCTTTAAAATCTGTAAAGCTACTTAAGGAAACTCTGAATAAGTTCAAGAAACATCGTCATACCCGCCTTCGAGGCTGTGAAAGTATTCGATTTTAGCCTCCCCCTTTTTGAAGGGGGATTGAGGGGGATTTAACGGAGGTAAGTAATATACTGATATTTAATCATTTATTTCTGACCTTTCAAATCTCCCCTAACCCCTCTTTGCTAAAGAGGGGAACTTTTATGAATACTTTCACAGTCACGAAGGCGGGCATCCAAGGGTAGGCACCGTGCCATTTGTTGAAATGGATTCCCGCTTTCGCGAGAATGACGGAGACTTAATCACCACAAGCGTTTCCCAGACTGTACCCATTGAACAACTTCTTGCTGAAATTCAACAGGCCCATATCCCACTAAATTCTGGTTCCGACTAAAGGCGCCATTCTCTACCGTTTGCTCAGCATAAATCAAGGGGCGGCCTTGTTTTTCAGCAAATTGCTTTAGCCAGTTCAATGCGCGTGGAGGTATTTTCTTGCCTACAGGAACTGCTAAATCAACCGCCATGCCTTGCCATTGTAATTTATCTAACACCACCAATACCTTTGCATTACTGGGTTTCATCCAATCAGGTAACGGGCTATTTTCCATCTTCCATGCACAATCAAACAAATCACATGGGTCAGCAGGACGATTCTCATAATCATCACAACCCTTACCAGTACTATGTGGACAGGACTTTCCAGGATATACCTCAACGCCGTTAATATTCATACTAACCCAGCCATCACAACAGGCTGTACAGGGTTGACAAACTCTTTCTTTAGTTTTTGACATGGTTATTAGTATACTTCATGCCATGATTACTAAAAGCAAATTCCGTCCTCTTTGGTGGCTACGTAGCCCACATCTTCAAACCTTATGGCCTGTTATCACTAACAAAGGAAATCATTCGGGTAGACACGAACGTTTTACCTTATCGGATGGTGATTTTTTGGATCTTGAGTGGTTCGATGTGGAAAACCCTGAAGCACGGTTGGTGATTATTTTACATGGACTAGAAGGTTCAATTAATTCACCTTACGCGATAGCTATCACCAAAGCCTTGCAACAGCAGGGCTTCCAAACTTTATTTATGCATTTTCGTGGTTGTAGCGGCTCACCTAACCTAAAAGATCGTTCTTATCATTCGGGTGAAACTGAAGATTTTTCAGAAGTGGTAGAACATGCAATGAAAGTAACAGGTAAATCGGTTTATGCAGCTATTGGCTATTCACTGGGTGGAAATGCATTACTTAAATGGTTGGGTGAACAAGGTCTTAAGCACACACAAGGTAATGCAAGTCTAAGCATAGAACGTGCGGTCACTGTTTCCGTCCCCTATGTCTTAGCTGATGCTGCACACCGAATGACTCTCGGAATATCACGTATTTACGAAAATTATTTACTCACTAAACTGCGTAAGAGCTTTAAAGATAAATTTACTGTAAATGGGCTCACGTCACCTATTAACGTTGAGGTAGACCAGTTAAAAGACTTCGCCAGCTTTGATGATCAGATAACCGCACCGTTGCATGGCTTTAGCAATGGTAAAGAATATTATCGACTCTCCAGTTCACGCCAATATTTGAAAGATATCGCCACTCAGACGTTGTTAATTCATGCTAAAGATGATCCTTTTATGTTCGAAAAAACGGTGCCTATAGAAGAGGATTTATCCGACAGTGTTACTTTAGAGTTAGCAGACAATGGTGGTCATGTTGGATTTATTAGTGGAAGGTTTAAACCCGAACGTTGGTTAGAAAAAAGAATTATTCAATTTCTTGATTAGTGCCTGAGCTACTACCAAAACAATGTAGCCTGCGTTGAGGGACGAAACGCGGAGTTGGGACATTCACTCCCGTGTTTCGCTCTCGCTCAACACAGGCTACCTCTAAGCTTGATTGCGTGAATCTGTGGAGCAGATATCCTAATCAATAATCACTTCATAACTAACCACACCTTGCGCTCCTCCATCCAATACATCCCCTACTCCAAACGTCCACTCAATATTTCCACCGCTGACATTACCTGAGCAGCTAGTTAAACTCGCTGGTAACGGCGTTTCACAATCAGGAGAACCACTCAATGTGGTAAAAGCAGGTACTACATCTTTAATCTCCAAGTCTGTAATAGAGCCTGTTCCTGTATTGCTGTAATAAATACGATATTTCAACGTATCACCTGGCTTTGCCTGGTTCTGAGTCTCTGTTTCAGCAGACGACTGCGTTATATTTTGTACTGTCTTACGCAGCTCTAGTTTAGAACTTCCTAGCACCGGATCATTTGCAGCAGCTTTACTCAAATCAGTCACTTTAAGCGTAGTCGTTCCTGCCAGCGCATTATTGTTGAAGTTAAAATCAGCACTAATAATATTAGAAAAAGTCTCTCCAGCACTAACTCCTGTTGGTGCATACACTTTGTTGATTAGACAAATATCTTGCCCTGCAATTGTCGCCAGATTGCTAGCAACCGGTGCATTAGCTTCCGCTGTTTCTAATTGACCATTACAATCTAAGTCCTGATAGATCACACTAGACCAACCTACCGTTGCACCACCACTACTACTTGAGATGAAATCAACTGAACCCGTACTTTTAGCGGTAAATTTATGAGCATAAAACTCAACATTTCCTGCAAGAATGCTACCTGTATTATCTGGTTCAAAGGTTGGCCCTTGAATATCACCGAAGTCTTTGCCATTAATTTCCGCATCAACCACACTGAATTGCTCGAATGCATTGTTGGTTGTTGATCGGTAATTCGCAGGGTCTTTCGCAAAAGACACATTACAATTTTGTGGGGTTGGAACCGTTTCTCGTGAGGCTTCATACAAACGGTAGTCGCCAGGAATAACAGGGAAGAATTCATATTTACCATCAGCATCCGTGCG
>JAZGES010000040.1:0-29886 GCA_036478935.1 Thiotrichaceae bacterium | reverse complement strand
GAAGTTCTATTGGCGCCTATTGGTGATATGAGTGGTATGTCTACCAGTACTCAGGTTATTGCAACGGGTGAAATGTTGGAAGTGCCTGTAGGTGATGACCTTTTAGGATGTGTACTAGATGGTGTGGGAAATATTATTGATAAAGGTGGCCGAGAAAGCTGTAACTTTACAGAATCTTACCCTGTTGTTCAGTCCTCTCCTGACCCATTAACCCGACGTAAAATTAGTGAACCTTTGTCTGTTGGGATAAAAGCAATGGATGGCTTGATTACCTGTGGTATCGGACAGCGAATGGGTGTTTTTGCCGCAGCAGGTGTGGGCAAAAGTACTTTTATTAGTATGTTGGTGTCGCATGCTGATGTAGATGTCAATGTAGTTGCTTTGATCGGCGAGCGAGGCAGAGAGGTTCGAGAATTTATTGAAGATTCCTTGGGTGAGGAGAACTTGAAGAAAACGGTTCTCATTATTGCCACATCAGATAGACCGGCAATTGAAAGGTTGAAAGCTGCCTATGTAGCCACTGCCGTAGCTGAGTACTTTCGAGATCAAGGTAAGAATGTGCTGTTATTGATGGACTCAATCACACGTTTTGCTCGAGCGCAAAGAGAAATAGGTTTGGCAGCTGGCGAAGCGCCTGCTCGACGCGGTTTCCCACCTTCGGTATTTGCAGAGCTACCCAAATTGGTAGAACGGGCAGGGTGCAATGATAAAGGTTCGATTACTGCATTTTATACCGTATTGGTTGAGGGTGATGATATGTCAGAGCCTGTCGCGGATGAAATAAGGTCATTACTTGATGGGCATATTGTTTTATCGCGTAAGCTGGCATCCAAAAATCATTATCCTGCTATTGATGTATTAGATAGTTTAAGTCGTGTTATGCCTTCGTTAGTTTCACTTGAGCATAGTCAAATGGCTGCCAAAATAAATGAATTATTAGCTAAATATCAAGAAATTGAATTTTTGATCAGAGTGGGAGAGTACACAAAGGGAGCTGACCCTCTTGCAGATGAAGCCGTAGCAAAAGTTGATGCAATCAATACATTTTTACAGCAAGCATCAAAAGAGTCCGTTGATCCGAAGCAAACCCTTGAACAACTTAAACAGATAGTTATGTAATGGTATGAGTGTCGCACAGCTTAAAAAGATTCGTTCGCAGCGTGTAGAGCGAATCTATATTGAACTTCAAAGGTTAAAATCTTCTTTTCGTCAAGCAGAGATCGAGTTGCAGCAAGCTAGGGATGAGTTCGAAAATTATAGCTTATGGCGAGAGCGAGAAGAACGATCCTTGTTTAACTCATTACAGCAAAGTGACTCTTTTTCTGCGAATACAATCAAAAATTACAACCTGAAGGTGGAGAGTTTAAAGCTAAACGAGTCACAGCTTAACAATGCAATACCTGCTTTTGAAAAAAATCTTGATGCTACTAAAAAGGTATTAGAGAAAGTACAAGAAAAATTACAGATTGCTAATAAAGATATGGAAAAAGTAGATGAGTTTATTGATATTCAGAAGGTGGAGGATAAGTTGATTGAAGAAGCACAAGAGGAAAATGTAGCTGATGAGTTGAGTTGTTTCAAGAGTAGTCAGAAGTAAAGTATGAGTCATATTCGAGTGGTTTTTGACCGCTTATAATCTTTATTGGCTTTCTTATCCTTGTACTACTGTTGACCTGAGAATTTAATTTGTAACCTGTATTCATACATCGAAAATGAAATGGGTTCAATAATGATAAATATAATTCCAAATCCTGTTACAAAATATATCCTGCATTCTATTTTATTTAGCGTGGTATGTATCTTGTCTCTGTCAGTTCAACAGTTACATGCGAAAGAGCTGCAATGGAGTGGCGGAGAATATACGCACTACTCAGATCAAGAGCCGCTGAAATCATTTTTGGAAGCATTGGCCGCTTCTCAAAAAACACCCATTATTATGAGTGACAAAATTGATACGGTTATCAGTGGTTATTACAAGAAAAAGTCACCAAAAAATATTTTCCTTGATGTCCTTAAATCCAATGGATTGGTTTGGTATTACGATGGAGATACCTTGTTTGTTGAGCGCGAAGAAGAGATGCAAACGGGAAGTGTGAGCCTTGTAAATGTAACTGCATCAGAATTTACCAGCTCATTGGAGCGACTAGGTATTTTAGATCATCATTATCAATGGATCTCATCTGATGCCGATAGAATGGTTTACTTTAAAGGCCCAGAACCATTTGTAACGGCAGTACTTGAGATGTCAAAAGTACTTGATAAGAAAGTCTCACATACCAGTATTTATAGATGGGTAGATGAGAATGGAACTACTAATTTTACCTCAGATGCTCCTGATAAATATAAGAAAAGAACAGAGTTAAAGATTGTTAAAGAAGTCGAAAAAAAGGTGGCGTCAGGAAAACCACGTATCTAATAATAAACGCCGCCGATCCATAGGGTTAAGATAAATGACAAAACAGAATATACAATATGTTGTAAAGGTGCTGTCCGGAGTCAATGAAGGTGCCACCGCAGATTTACAAGATACTTCAGGTGTTGTAATTGGTAGGTCAGTGGGATGTGACATCATTTTTAATGGTGCAAATGTCGCAGATAGGCATGTTGCAGTAGAGCTAGATGGAGGAAGGATACGTTTAACCCCACTTGCGCAGCCGGTCTATATTGATGGTAGGGATGTAGGATCAAATGAGATAATTCTACAGCCTAATCAATTAGTTAATGTTGGTGTTGTTGATTTTACGATAGCGGAAAAAAACCAGCCTTGGCCAGACTATGATTCGAGCACTAAAAAATTAGTAGTTGATCACAATGTTGCTATTGATGGGGTAAGAAGCGTAGATGGTGGATTAAATACAAAAGCGTCCTTGCTAGGTAATCCATGGCTATGGATAGCAGCGGTGATTATGCTGTTAGCGAATATCCATTACTTAACGCAGCAGTATGGTGGGATACCGGGGTTGCTCGGTTTTTCTGAGACGACGGATCAAAAGGTTAACTCGATGATCCGAGTGGATAAGTA
Organism: Thiotrichaceae bacterium; assembly: GCA_036478935.1. Lineage (GTDB taxonomy): Bacteria > Pseudomonadota > Gammaproteobacteria > Thiotrichales > Thiotrichaceae > HyVt-477. The sequence continues at coordinate 26,864 of JAZGES010000040.1, read as the reverse complement.
CCCAGGTCTTTATGTTAAACGAATAAATGGACAGTTAACTCAGGTTGAGGGTTTTGTGTCAACGATGACAGAAAAGGCTTTAGTTGAAAGTGAAATGGCTGAATTTGGAGATAATGTAGTTTCCCATATTCTCGTAGATTCTGAAATTGAAGATAATGCAAGAAAGATTGCACAGTCGTTAGGTGAAAACGAGATAACTTTTTCAACAATAGAGCACGGTAGGTTAAAGGCATCTGGTCTGACGGATAACAGAAGTAAATGGATGAACATCAAAGAGAACATCCGTAGTGATGTGAGAGGTGTTACGTCAATTCACGATGATGATGTTAGAAATTTGAATGAAATGTATGTCGTCTTAGAAAGAAAAGTCTCTACTGAGAAGTTTTCTAAGAGGATTGAACTTAACCTGAATAAAGGAACGATAGTTGTTAAAGGAAGGCTAACAAAAGAAGAGAAATCACGTTGGCTACAAATTAAAGAAGAATTTTTAGGGAATAGTTTTTATCCCTTCAAGTTTAGGGAAATAATACGAACACCAGATGCTGATATTAAGTTATCTATAAGAAGTGTAAGTGTTGGTGATATTCCCTTTATTATTTCAAAGGAAGGAAATAAGTATTTTAATGGATCGCATGTAGGAAGTGGATATTATATTGAATCGATCAATGATGACCACATACTACTTAATAATAATAACATTGTATTTCCAGTTTATTTTGGACAAGAGAAGGAATAATAAAAGTGATGCTAGATATTGAAAGCAATCTGAAAAATGATGCGACGGGAACCTATAAAAAAGAATTGTTAGGTAAGTTTAGTTCTTTTGAAATGGAAGTAAGATCGGAATTAAATAAAGGTCTTGCTCCAGATGAATATGAGAACTTAAATAAACTATTGCAAGCAGTAGAAGCCAGTATTTCAGTGGTTGAGAAGTATTAACTTTTTTAATACTTGTCTCTGTACTCTGTAAGAGATTTTCGTATGAGTATCGTGCGATTAGGTTTTGTTTAATAGATAGTTAGAAAATTAAACAAGTTAATATGTGGAACACAGCATTATTATTTTTTTATTTCTTTGTGTTTGATAAGTAATTATCAGGAAATAGTATTTTAAATTGAACTTCAGGAGAATTTACAATGGATGGTGCAACAAATTTGACAGCCCCAACACCTGGCGCAGCTGGTGGTGTATCAGACCTTCAAGGTTTGTTAACACAACAGAAGAGTCAGATGGAAGCTACAATGGCTTATCAAAGCGAATCAGCAAAAATGAATATGGAATTTCAGATGCATAAAGCTGCAACTGATCGCCTGAATTCAATGGCTGAAGCTATAGGTAACACAGCTCAGCAGACATCACAACAGTTGGCCAACTAATTAGTTAGTTAGCTTGGTTGTGAAACCAGTTTGGGAGGGGCTCGTCCCTTCCCAAATTATACTGAAAATGATTTAGATAATGTATTAATCATTCCAAAAGTACATTCAGCTATTTCTAACATAGTTCACACTATAAGTAGTTTTAGAAACTAGTCTCTGAATATATTTTTGCAACGATTAATAGGATCTCGCTTAGATCCTAAAATCCCATGTAAAAACATAATTATAAAACCAAAGAGGGTATAAATCTTATGGAAATCAGTACCGAAATGATTCAACTACTATCGCAAGTAGGTTATTTGGCCTGTTTCAACGGAGACGTTGATAAAGGGCAGCTTATCATGGATAGCGTTGAAGCTAATTGTGAAGGGCAATCTGCCGCATTAGTTGGAGTTGCAATCTCAAGAATTTACGCAGGTCATTATGAAGATGCCATCCGCATATTAAAAGAAAGTGTGCTTACTATTGAACCTAATAATATGACAGCTAAATGTTTCTTAGGGATGGCGCTTAGTGAATCTGGCGGACTTGATGAGGCCATTGAGCTGTTCAATGACATTATTGAGAATGGTGGTGAGGACGACCGAACCATAGCAAGCTTTTATTTAGCTGAAATGACGGATGCTCAGCAGGCAGTGTAGGTATATAAGTGAATTTTTTGTACATTAAATACAGCAAATAACACTAGGAGACTAATGATGATTGAACAGTTAATTTCTGTACAGGGCGTTCAAGATGCTTTCATATCGGATGTGTCAAAGCAACCGAGTGCTGCCAATGGTACGGATGTAATGCGTTTTAACATGGAATTGTCCCAAGAAAATTCTAGTTCAGTTCCTAAAAGCGATTTGTTACAGGATGTAAGAGTAGATACTGCGCGTATTGATAATGATTTGCTCATTATGAATAATTCTACAAAAGATTCTACCGTTAGTAACCCTTTAGCTAGGTTAGATGGTGCATATCGAGATATTATGAATCAGCTAAATGATGTACCTCAATTTGATAAATTCCATGAAATAACACAAAGTGATAAAGCACCAGCTGTTCGTACGAATGTACTTGAGACAGAAGCTCCAAACCCTGCTGAACAAGTAAAACAAATGCTTGACGAAATGCGGGAGGTTAGGGTTACAGCGGGAGCCTTCTCAAAAGATATTTCAAAGTGGCATATGACTACACAAATTTGGTCGGCAAATATAAAAATATTAACAACTGTAGTTAGTCAGGCCAGTCAGGGTTTTAAAACATTATTTAGATCAGCTGGATAGTAAGCTAACTATATTTGGTTTTGGAGTTATTTTATAAAATCTTATCTATAGTTATCGAAATTAGTTCCGCTCAACTTAATAAATGACTTATATCGATGAATAATTATAATAAAATAAAAGTAATACTACTGTTAGTAACCAGCTCTTTATTATCTTCTTGCCAAATGGAGCTGTATAACGGCTTATCAGAAAGCGATGTTAACGAAATGTTGGCCATTATGTTAAGTAATGATATTGCTTCAAAGAAAATAAAAGATAAAAAAGGTGGATCTTATTCATTAACAGTTGATGATTCATTAATACCTGAATCAGTGCGCCTGCTAAAGGAATATGGTTATCCAAAAGAAAAAGTTGCAAGCATAAAAGACCTTTTCAAAAAAGAAGGGCTTGTATCTTCACCAATGGAAGAGCGAGTTCGCTATATTTATGCGCTTTCTCAAAGCGTTCAAGAAACACTGACTAAAATCGATGGTGTCATTGTTGCTCGAGTGCATATCGTAATGCCAGAAAATAATCCATATATTGATAAAGTAAGTCCTTCATCGGCATCCGTCTTCATTAAATACCACCCTAATACTAGTCTTTCCGATATCAAGTCAGAGATTAAGTTAATAGTTGAGAAAAGTATCGAAGGGTTAACTTACGATAAGGTCTCTGTGGTTATGCTACCCGCACAGATTAATAGAAGATAAGTACTGTAAACGAGTAGCTGATGTACAAAAAAATTGATAATGATGATTATGGCCAATCCTTCTAGAACAGAAAAAAGAGAAAACATTCCTTATCCTGTGTGGGAATTTAACTATAAGCCAGAGAAGTTTGTACATCATTCTTGGGTTTCAAATTTGCCTAATGCTGATTTGATTCAGAAGCTTATAAACGAAGATAGTAGTCAGCAGTCGACACGTTTATCTCATCACTTAATGTCTCAGCTTGGGTTTGATGGAAAGTTCTATTTTGATTTTTCTGATCCTATAACTAAGTTGGCTCTTTGGCATGGTAATGACCTTGAAAAGCTGGTTTACCATGTGGGTATTTTATTTTATTTTGACGAGATTAGGCACAAAATTGCTAGAAATGATGTAAGAAAGTACAGAACTGAACTAGGGAGTGAGTTGTACAATTTTGCGTTAACACGGGCTCCCTCCTTAAAAAAGAAACAGCTAAAACAAGTAGAACTGCCCAGATCAATGCCAATTAAACAAAAAGTGTTAGTAGCTGGTTTGATTGCATTATTTACTGCAATGAAAGGATACCCTGTTCCTTTATTAAAAAGGCTTGTAGTTAAGCTTCCTCGCAAGTGGTTTGATGCCTTTGTACATTATTCTAAGGATGCTGAAATACCAGGTGGAAGCTCAGGGAATATTGCCATTGTTGAAATAATAATGAATGAGTTAAAGCTGGAACATGTGATGGAGAACCATAAATAATGCCTTCAAACTTTATTCAGTTAGATGGTCTTGCCCCTCATGTAAAGCCAGGGGTTAAAGTAATTAAGTCATCGGATTATATACAGTATAAGTCTGCCAAAGATCTGTGGCATAAGTCTCAAGATGATATACAAAAGAATAAAGCAGATGCCGAGGCGTTAAAGCTCAAGTCTATTGAAAGTGGTTTAAACAAAGGCGCTGAAGAAGCAAAAGCAAGGATGGCAAGCCAGATTTTAAGTTCTGCGTCATCATTGATGTCTCAACTATCTGAGCTTGAGAAAGACTTGTCTGATGTTGTAACTTCAGCTGTTCGAAAAATAATAAGTGACTTTGATAATGAAAAGCTAGTGTTAGAGGCTGTTAGAAAAGGCTTACAACCTGTTTATAATAGCCAACGAGTAGCTATCCGGGTCAATCCTGACTCTATTCCTTTTTTGTCATCACAATTAGATAGTTTAAAGCATGAAATTGATTTTTTAGAAATATTACCAGACCCTAAATTAGGTGACACTGATTGTATTATTGAGTCAGATATTGGAATTGTTGATGCTAGTATCAATTCACAACTTCAAGCTATTGAAAAAGCGGTTAAGAAAAAAGTTGCTGGTGCGCTTAAAAATAATAACTCTAAATGAGTGTAGGAATTGCTAGTAAAAGAAATATTCATACTCTTGCAAAGGTAGCTACTAAATCTGCACATTTGTGGGGTTTGACAGGCTCTCTGGAATTGCTGGGTCAATCAGAAAATCTTGTATATAAGATTAGTGGGTTTATTTTACGCCTTACCGAAAACAGTCATCGAACAGCCACGGAGCTTAATGCGGAACTAGATTTCATCGCAGCTCTGTCGGATCAAAATGTCTCCGTGGCAATGCCAAAGCTCTCCTTAAGTGGCCTACTTGTTGAAACAGTAGATGGATATCATATTTCAGTATTTAAAATAGCTAAAGGGATAGTTAAAAAAGCAAGTGAGGCTTTCTCATCTCTTGATACCGCATTTAGCTTAGGATGTGAGCTTGGAAAAATGCACTCACTTTCTGTTAGTTATTCTCCACAGAGTGACAAGCGCCACCAATATGCAGATATTACCTACCATAAGGAAGGTTTAAACTTTATTCCGGCTGTAGATTATTTGGCGGTAGAAGAGTTTAAAAAAGCCATGAACTGGGTGAAATCTTTGCCTAAAATAGATGATGCCTATGGGTTGGTGCATATGGATGCACATGCCGGAAATTTTTGTATTGATGACAAGGATAAAGTTACATTATTTGATTTTGATGACTGCGCTTATAACTTTTTCTCGTATGACTTAGCGGTGCCAATCAATAGCTTACAGGCTAGTGATTTATCTGATGATCAAAAGCAGAGTGCTAGGGAGAGTTTGCTTAGTGGTTACGCTGAAGAATACACCATGCCAGAAGAGTGGCTAGACTTAATCAATGGCTTTATACGTTTTCGTCATATAGAAATGTTTGCATGGCGATGCATGATGTTTGGTGCGCCTACAAGCAATGACGGTAGGGTTGATTTTGTTGATTTCTATAAGTTGAGCGAGGACTTTACCAAGCCTTATCCAGAATTAAGAATTAAAGACTGGTTTTAGGGCGAGTGTTCAATGCTATTGATCATTAGCTTATAAAGAGTGCAATATACTTGGAGTGAGACTTTGCTATTGCCTATGTCTGTTCTTGGCTCAGCACCTGTGAGACTTAAATCTCACTTCCAGTAGTATTGATTAGCAGCCTGTCCACCAACAGTTTCCGGCGTTTTCTTGAAAGCTCATCACACCATCATATTTTGGCGACTCAACACGAGGCTGATTTAGATGTTCTTTAATTCCAAAATTACCAAAGCGATAATAAGACTGTGGCATTGTGTAAATGGTGAATAAGGATGCGCCACCATTTTCGGATAAGTCTTTCCACGCATTCAAGAATCGGAAGTAACGCTCTTTCATTCGAGGGTCGCGATTAGCATCATTAAAAAGCTTTCTTAATCTTGGTTTATCGCTCTGTACGACTTGACCTCCAAAAATGGTTGTAACCAAGTGTTGTCCACCTTCATAGCTAACAAGTTCTAAGTTGTTCTGATTCACAATACTAAGTTGTTTTTTAACCGTATTGATTGTTCCTTCTAACGATTTAACATCAATATCATTGGTAAAATCATTTGGATTGTTAATATCTTTACCAGGCTGATCAATGACATCAAAAACATCATCTACTGTGATCGCACCACGTAATGATTTAGCGGCTTTAGGGCAGGCAGATGGATAAGGGCAGCCGTAGAAATAAGGTGCAATAGCTACACTATCAATATCATTGGTGGATATGTGTTGAAGCATCCTTTCGGTAAGTACTGTATCTCCGACAAATGAACCTAACACTCGTACTAGTCGTGCGTTACTTCCACCGAACTCTGTATTCCATGTGTTGAATATTTCTACTGCATGTTGGCTATAAAAACGTAGTCGTGCGTAATAATCGCCATGACACCGTTGATTATTTCCTCTGTTTTCGTCTGAGAGTGTATTGCAATATTGCTGAGTTTCTGCAGGAATAGTATTAAGGTTTAATTTGTTACCTTCTGAAGTGGTATAGCTATAGCCAGCAAAGCCTGAATTCCAGACTTCGTTAGAATATTCAAGATAAACTTTAAGAGAGGTGTCAAGTTCAGAAAAAACTTGTTTAGCATATTGATTAACATAATCATCACTGGCAACATGAGGTATATTTATCCAAATATCACGTTGAAGCGTATTGGCAAGTGAGATCATGACTTCTACAGGAACACCTTTATGGTCTTCATCGGCTGTTCTTCCATCGTTACCACCCCAAACAGCATCATCAATTTTAGCTCTATGATCCCAAGTACCGACACCAACAGGGCAGTTGTCAGCAGTAAAACACAATCTTTTTAAGCTGGCTTCCATCAAGTTCATCATGCGGATAACTTTAAAGTTTCTTAAGAACAATAAATAATCCGGGTTGAAGATAATGGCATTCCTATTATTGGCTAGCCTATCTACGAATGATTCATAGGTTGATCCATTGGGACACTCACTAGCGGACTCTACACGCAAAAATGGATTCCCGGTACAGGTTCCACCGGGCATCACGATACGAATGTTTTTCATGTAATTACCATTGCCTGATGAAATATCTCTGATATTCATATTGATTGCATTGGTATCCGCTGCCGCAACTTCATCTTCACCATCAAAACCTTTAAGTGCTAGATCAAATGTGTATTTCTTCTCTCCTGTTATTTTTTTAATGTTCGTCACAGTACCACTTGATCCAAATTCAAGCCTGCCCGTGTCATCATATAGAACCGTATACTGGCCGTCTGGAATTGAATATCTTAAAGCACCTTGAAGTAACTTGGTTCTTGCGTGTGTTTGTCCAGCTGCGAACTCTGTTGGCCAGCCATTTTCACTAAATGTGGTACCCGGAGGAGATAGCTCGGTAAAAGGTCGAGCTGTTCTAAAAATATCTACAAATGGCATTGGCATGCCTGATGTGTCTGCACCACCTTGAGGCGCTTCTGTATTGACTCCAAGAGAGGGAATGAAAGAAAGTTCGGGCATTACGCCAGTGGCTTTATAAAGTACTTTATTGATTACTTGTTCATCCAAAATGGCAGGTTCAGAAGTATTTCCTCCAATATTATTACTCGTTACTTGAACTTGACCAGCCGGTTGTCTAGTTGTGCTGGTTAGTGTGTAATTTCCGTTAGCATCAGCTACCGTACTTTTTTGAGAGGCATCAGGAAAGGTTGCTGTAACTGTTGAGTTTGCATCGGCTTTGCCAGAAACAGTGAGGAAGCCATTACTATTGGCTGTTATTGTCGTTGATGTGGGTGTAGTCGCATCTGAAACTACTGGCTCAGTGCTGTTGCTGCTGCCACCACAAGCTGTAAGTAGTGTAGTGAATATAATAAAAGCGGTAATTTTTGTTATGGAAATGATGGATTTCATTTTTCTACCTTTAGAATTTTTACCTAAGACCCAATATGCGGTGAATTATTGATGACTGTTTAGTAAGTTATAAGCATAACAAGTTCACTATAAGACACCTATTATTTCACGTATTTTGTGGAATTTTTCATTTTGTAGAGAGGCAGAGTAGTTAGTTTTTATGTAAAGACCCTATAGTTAGTTAGAATATTATAATATCTTAATATTTATGTATAATGCGCGACATTTAGAATTTTATACATTTATATTGGGTAGTTAGAACTATGGAAAAAGCACAAACAGGAACGACGTTAACATCATTTATTATTGATGAGCAGCGTCGTTTAGGGGATCAGGCAAGTGGGCAATTTACGGGGCTGTTAAATGACATCGCTATTGCTTGTAAGGGTATTTCAAATCTTGTAAATAGAGGTGATTTAGCCGGAGTCTTAGGTACAGCGGGTACTGAGAATGCAATGGGTGATCAGCAGAAAAAGATGGATATGATTGCTAACGATCTATTCATTAATGCACTACAAAACAACGGACATTGTGCAGGCATGGCATCTGAAGAGTTAGATGATGTTCTGTGTTTGCCAGAAGATAAGCCTAGAGGTTCTTATCTAGTTACATTTGATCCACTTGATGGTTCATCAAATATGGATATCAATATGGATGTTGGAGCTATCTTTTCAATATTGAAAGCTCCTGAAGGAGTGAAGTGTCCTGAAGCTAAAGATTTCTCTCGCCCTGGTGTTGAGCAAGTTGCAGCAGGTTACTGCCTTTATGGACCATCAACTATGTTGGTTTTAACAACCGGCACAGGTGTTAATGGTTTTACACTATGTAGCTCAATTGGTGAGTTTATTCTTACCCACCCAAGTATGGCAATCCCTGAAGAGACTTCTGAGTTTGCTATCAATGCTTCAAACCAACGTTTCTGGGAAAAACCGATACAAGATTATTTCGCTGATTGTTTACAAGGTGAAGAAGGGCCATTAGGTAAACGTTATAACATGCGCTGGGTGGCGGCGATGGTAGGAGAAATCCATCGTATTTTATGTCGTGGTGGTATTTTTATGTACCCTATTGATGAGCGCAACCGTTCAGCAGGCGGAAAGCTACGTTTACTTTATGAAGGTAATCCAATGGCGATGATTGTAGAGCAGGCCGGTGGTGCAGCTTATACTGGCTATGAGCGTATTCTTGAAGTGCAGCCGAATGGCGACCCACATCAACGTGTACCTGTGATTATGGGTTCAAAGAATGAAGTAGAAAAAGTGATGGAATATCATAAGAATGCATAACAGTGGCTGTTTTTGCATGGTCTTAGTTAGGTATCCTTATTAGATCACTTATAAAGCCCCGTTTATCGGGGCTTTATTCTTTTTTGTACCTTATATTCAATTTGCTATTATAATACCCAGCTTTTAGGGGCTGGTGATCTTGTATCGAAGCCTTCTCTGCTAGTAATAAGCAATTAATAACACACGTGATCTTGCGTAAGGATCACCACTGGAGAAATAATAATGCCGGTAATCTCTCTGCCTGATGGCAGTCAACGCTCGTTTGACAACCCTGTTAGTATTTTTGATGTCGCTTCAGATATTGGCCCTGGTCTCGCAAAAGCTGCGTTGGCAGGTAAAGTCGATGGCCAGCTATTCGATACTTCTTATGTGATAGAAAATGATGCTGAACTCAGTATTATCACCTCACGTGATGATGAAGGTCTTGAAGTCATACGTCATTCATCTGCTCACCTGATGGCGCAAGCAGTTAAGCAACTATATCCTGATGCTCAAGTGACTATTGGTCCTGTCATTGATGATGGTTTCTTCTATGATTTCGCCATGGAGAAAATGCTGACGCCTGAAGACTTGGTTGCTATAGAAAAGCGCATGAAAGAGATCATCAAACAGAAGCTCCCTGTTGAACGCAGTGTGATGGGGCGTGACGAAGCCGTTGCTTTTTTCCGTGATATGGGCGAAGAGTATAAAGCTGAGATAATCGAAAGTATTCCTGAAGATCAAGAGCTGTCTTTGTATCGCCAAGGTGATTTTATTGACCTGTGTCGTGGTCCTCATATTCCAAATACCGGTTCTATTCCTTCGGTGAAGCTGACTAAGTTAGCCGGAGCCTATTGGCGTGGTGACTCAAATAATGAACAGTTGCAGCGTATTTACGGAACAGCTTGGGCTAACAAAAAAGAATTAAATGCCTATTTGAAACGATTAGAAGAAGCTGAAAAGCGTAATCATCGTAAAATTGGTCGCCAGTTAGATTTGTTTCATATTCAAGAAGAAGCACCTGGGCAAGTGTTTTGGCATGACAAAGGTTGGACAATCTACAATACAATTGAACAGTATATGCGCAATAAACAGTATGCACATGACTACAAAGAGATTAAAACGCCGCAGTTAGTGGATTTCTCTCTTTGGGAGCGTTCAGGGCATGCTGCTAAATATAGTGATGACATGTTCTCATTAGATTCAGATGGTAGGCAGTTTGCTATTAAACCAATGAACTGCCCGTGTCACGTACAAGTATTTAACCAAGGTTTAAAAAGCTACCGTGATTTGCCGTTACGTTTAGCTGAGTTTGGCTCTTGTCATCGGAATGAAATGTCAGGTGCGCTAAATGGCTTGATGCGAGTGCGTGCCTTTGTTCAGGATGATGCACATATTTTCTGTACTGAAGATCAGATTGAGTCAGAAGTAAATTCATTTATCGATTTTCTACATGAAGTGTATGCTGACTTTGGCTTTGATGAAGTTATTTATCGTTTATCTACACGACCTGAGAATAGGGTGGGTAGTGATGAGGTGTGGGATAAATCAGAGAAAGCATTAGCTGATGCAATGGATGCAAAAGGTATCGATTGGCAAGAACAGCCAGGGGAAGGTGCTTTTTATGGCCCGAAAATTGAATTTTCGTTAAAAGACTGCATGGGACGTGTTTGGCAATTAGGTACAATCCAAGTTGATTTCTCGATGCCAGAGCGCTTGGATGCTCAATATGTGGCGGAAGATGGCTCGCGTCCAGTTCCTGTTATGCTTCATCGCGCTATTCTTGGATCCTTCGAGCGATTTATCGGAATTTTGATCGAACATTTTGAAGGAAAGTTTCCAACATGGCTATCGCCAGAACAAGTAGTGGTGATGAATATTACTGACAAACAGTCAGATTATGTTGAAAAAGTGGTAGAAAAGCTCAAAAAAGCAGGTATTAGAGCTATTTCGGACTTGAGAAATGAGAAGATAGGCTTTAAAATCCGCGAGCACACTCTGCAACGCATTCCGTATTTACTAGTCACAGGTGACCGAGAAGTAGAAACGGAGTCAATTGCAGTGCGTACAAGATCAGGAGATGATTTAGGAACATTGTCTGTTGATGACTTTATTAGTAAAATCAATGCTGAAATTGCAGAACGCAGTTTAAGCTTATTGGAGGAGTAACACATCGCCGGAAAGAAAAAGAAGCAAGCAATAAACGACAATATCGTATCACCTGATATTCGTTTGATTGATGCTGAAGGAGAAAACCGAGGGGTTGTTTCCTTAGAAGAAGCTAAGAAAGTAGCAGCTGATGCTAGTTTAGATTTGGTGGAAATTGTACCTAACGCAAAGCCACCTGTTTGTCGTGTCATGGATTATGGTAAGTTCAAGTTCGAAGAGAGCAAGAAAAAATCACAATCTAAGAAGAAAACTAAAAAGACACAATTAAAAGAAATCAAACTTAGACCAGGTACTGATATTGGTGATTACAATATTAAGCTACGCAAACTTAAAGAGTTTCTTGAAGTTGGCGATAAGACAAAAGTAACTGTACGTTTTCGTGGACGTGAAATGGCACATCGTGACTTAGGCATGGTAATGCTGAGGCGTATTGAGAAAGACCTTCTGGATTATGGCTCGGTTGAGCAACATCCGAAGATGGAGGGTCGTCAGATGATGATGACAATAGGTCCTCACTCTGCACAGGATAAAGCAGCAATCGAAGCCGCTAAAAAGCAGGCTGAGAAAGACGCAAACTAATTTTTATCTCTTATGTTTCTAATATAAGAGATTTTTCCCATTCCCTTAAGGTGAGGCACTCTTAAGGAATGTTTTTTAACTTAATCTGCCATATCAATTTGATGAGAGCAGAATAGGAGACGAAGATGCCTAAGATGAAAACCAACCGCGGCGCTGCAAAGCGATTCCGCAAGCGTGCTAATGGCACCTATAAATGTAAGCAATCTCACTTGCGTCATATCTTGACCAAGAAATCTTCAAAGCGTAAGCGTCAATTACGTGCTGGCGATGTCGTAGAAAAGTGCGATACACCTGCAGTTCGTAAAATGTTACCGTATTCATAAGGAGTCTTGAGAAATGGCTAGAGTAAAACGTGGCGTTACCGCTCACAAAAAACACAAAAAAGTATTAAAGAAAGCAAAAGGTTATTACGGCGCACGAAGCCGTGTTTATCGCGTTGCTACGCAGGCTGTTACGAAAGCAGGTCAATATGCTTATCGTGACCGTCGTCAAAAGAAACGTCAATTCCGTCGTTTATGGATTGTTCGTATCAATGCGGCAGCACGCATGTTTGATCTTTCATACAGCCGTCTAATCAATGGACTAAGCAAAGCTAATATCGAAGTAGATCGTAAAATGCTTGCAGACCTTGCAGTACATGATATTGATGCGTTTGGTAAAATAGCAGAGCAAGCGAAAGCCGCCCTAGCTGAATAATTTACCTAATCTAATTAGTAGATTAAATTGTTGAATACAGAACGGGGATAGGCGCAAGTCTATCCCCGTTTTTGTTTACGAATCTATTTATGACCTATTTACGAACCAATGCTTCCTGAAGGAAATGGGAAGTTGTAATGGAGAAGACAGTTGCAAGAACTAGAACAACTAGTCGTTGATGCTCAGCAAAAAATTGCAAGTACCTCGTCATTAAGCGATTTAGATCAGGTGCGTGTAGAGTATCTTGGAAAGAAAGGCTTGCTGACCGCACAGTTAAAGCAACTGGGTAAATTGCCAGCAGAAGAGCGTCGTGAAGCTGGGCAAACTATTAATAAAGCAAAGCAAGCAATGAATGCTGAAATAGAGTCCCGTAAATCAACGTTAGAAGTAGAAGCTTTAAATACTCGCTTAGAGCAAGAGCGCATTGATGTTACCTTGCCAGGTAGGAAAATATCAACGGGAGGCTTGCACCCGGTTACTCGCACGATTAAGCGGATAGAGTCTATCTTTGTGCAGCTTGGTTTCGATGTGGCGGAAGGGCCGGAAATTGAAGATGATTTCCATAACTTTACGGCACTCAATATTCCAGAACATCATCCTGCCAGAGCTATGCACGATACGTTTTATTTTGAAGACGGCTCTTTGCTACGTACGCATACTTCCCCCGTTCAAGTTCGTGTTATGGAAGATCAAGAAGCACCTCTTCGTGTTATCGCGCCGGGTCGTGTTTATCGTTGTGACTCCGATATAACGCATACACCTATGTTTCATCAGGTCGAAGGCCTAATGGTGGACGAGGATGTTTCCTTTGCGGATTTAAAAGGTATTTTAGAGGCTTTCTTTAAAGCCTTTTTTGAAGTGGATGACCTACCTACCAGATTCCGTAATTCATTTTTCCCTTTTACAGAACCGTCTGCAGAAACAGATATTCAATGCGTTCAATGTAAAGGCGATGGCTGCAAGGTGTGTTCTCACACGGGATGGCTAGAGGTTATGGGTTGTGGCATGGTGCATCCAAATGTTCTCGAAATGGCAAATATCGACTCTGAAAAATACACAGGTTTTGCCTTTGGTTTCGGTGTAGAGCGTTTGGCTATGTTGCGTTACGGAATTGATGATTTGCGCATATTCTTTGATAATGATTTGAGATTTCTCAAGCAGTTCAACTAAGTTAAATGCCCTAGTTGGCAATAGGTATAGATACAGATGAAAGTCAGTGAACAATGGCTTAGGGAACTTGTTAACCCCAAGCAGAATATAGAAGACATCGCCGAGAAACTAACCTTTGCAGGGGTTGAGCTGGATGGTATAGAGCCAGTTGCTAGCGACTTTACCAAGGTGGTGGTCGGGAAAATTACACAAATAGAGCAACATCCTGATGCTGATAGATTGAAAGTCTGTCAAGTTGATATCGGGGAAGATGATGCGATTCAAATTGTTACCAATGTTGCTTCGGTCGCTGTAGGGCAGAACGTTCCTGTAGCAACTATTGGTGCAAAATTGCCAGAGTCAGATGGTTCGATCTTTAAAATCAAAAAATCCAAATTGCGCGGTGTTTTATCACAAGGTATGTTTTGTGGTGCTGAAACATTGGGTATTGATGATGAGTCGGACGGTTTACTGGAAATTCCCGAAGGTGCAACACTGGGCGCTGATCTACGTAAAGTTTTAGATCTGAGTGATAAAATTCTGGATTTAGATATCACTCCAAATCGTGCAGATTGCCTGAGTATAGTCGGTGTCGCTAGAGAAGTAGGTGTGTTAACGGAAACAGATGTGGCTGAGCTTGAGCAAGTTAAAGTTGAGTCAGTTAATGATCAAGCATTCCCTGTAGAAATAAAGGCTGCTGAAGCGTGTCAGCGTTACGCAGGGCGAATTATTAGCCATGTTAATACTAAAGCTGAAACACCTAGCTGGATGGTGACAAAGCTTCAGCGAGCGGGTATTCGTAGCTTAAGTGCAGTGGTTGATATTACTAACTTTGTACTGTTGGAGTTAGGGCAGCCTATGCATGCCTTCGATTTGGATAAGCTATCAAATGGTATTCAAGTGAGGATGGCTAATGAAGGTGAAAAGCTTGAGTTGCTTGATGGCAATACAATTGATTTAAAAACCGATAGCTTGGTTATTGCAGATGCTAATGGAGCAGTCGCTCTAGCGGGTATTATGGGAGGTTTGTCGACCTCTGTTACTGACGATACACAATCTATCTTCTTGGAAAGTGCTTATTTCGTACCAGAATTTATTGCGGGTAAGGCGCGTAGCTATGGTTTACACACTGATTCTTCCCATCGTTTTGAACGTGGTGTAGCTCCTGATTTGCAAGTAAGGGCTATTCAAAGAGCTTCTCAGCTGGTTATTGATATTTGTGGTGGCGAGCCTGCTGCGATCACGGATACTGTGACTGATGCTGATTTGTTAGTAAGGCCTGCAATCCAACTTAGAGAGAAGCGAATAGCCCGTTTACTTGGGATCAATATTCCTACTAGTAAGATTGAATCAATATTAAGGCGTTTAGGATGTGAAATTACCACTAATCAGAAAGGCTGGGATATTGTTCCACCTGTTTTCAGGTTCGATATTTCACTTGAAGTAGATTTGATTGAAGAGTTAGCAAGAATATACGGTTATGACCAAATACCCGCTACATTGCGTCAAATGAAACCACTGGTTGTGCAATCTAGTGAAGCAGAAGTTAAATTAGATGTGTTTCATAAGGCGTTGACTTCACGAGGCTATCAGGAAGTGGTAAGCTATAGCTTCGTTGATGAGAAAATTGAAAAGCTATTAGCCCCACAAGGCAATGCAGTTAAATTAGCTAATCCCATTTCTGCTGAACTTTCTGTCATGCGGACTACATTGTGGTCAGGTCTTTTAAAGACAGTAAGTCATAACTTAAAACGTCAACAAAGCCGAGTTAGGATATTTGAAACAGGTTTAACGTTTGTTAAAACTGGCGCAGATCTAGTACAACGAAAAAAAATATCAGGTGCAGTAACAGGTACACTTTCTGACCCTCAATGGGGGCAAGGTGTAGCAAAGGTAGATTTTTTTGATATCAAAGGCGATGTAGAATCATTATTGTCTGAAGTCGTTGGTAGCGAATTCAATTTTGAATCGGTTGAAGTGGACTTACCTGCTGCTTTACACCCCGGACAATCTGCTAAAATCAGTTACGGTAATGAAACCGTAGGATGGGTAGGTGCACTACACCCAGCTCTTGAAAAAGAGTTAGGATTAGGACAATCTGTTTATCTGTTCGAGTTGGATATTGAGAAGATAACTAGCAGAGAAATTCCTGCTTATTCAAAAGTATCCGCTTATCCAGCTATCCAGCGTGACTTAGCGTTGGTCGTTGAAGAAAATATTTCTTATGCTGATATAGAGCGTGTGATAAAAAAATCTGAAATAGTTCAATTAGTTGACTATTATTTATTTGATACTTACTCAGGAGAAGGTATTCCTGAAGGTCAGAAAAGTCTTGCATTAAGCTTGATTTTTCAAGACGTTTCGCGCACATTAGAGGAAAAAGAAATAACAACGAGCACTAACGCACTGGTTAGCATGTTCGAAGAACAGATAAATGCGGTTTTGAGATAATCAAATTTGACTAATATTGATTATAAATTAACAGTGGTAAGAGCAAAATGGAGCGAGCGAAATGACCTTAACAAAGGCAGATATAGTAGAGAACCTATACGAAGAAGTAGGATTAAATAAACGTGAAGCAAAAGACTTGGTAGAAATGTTTTTTGAAGAAATTAAGTCAGCACTAGAACAGGGAATTAATGTTAAATTTTCAGGTTTTGGTAATTTCATGTTGCGCGATAAAAGTGAGCGCCCAGGAAGAAACCCAAATTCTGGTGAAGAGATTCCTGTTAGTGCACGTAGAGTAGTAACCTTCCGTCCCGGACAAAAGCTAAAGCATCGAGTAGAAACATATGCTGGAAACCTCAAATAATAACGAACTTCCTGCCATACCTGGTAAACGATATTTTACTATTGGCGAAGTAAGTAAGTTATGTGGCGTAAAGTCACATGTTTTGCGCTATTGGGAGCAAGAGTTTCCCAATCTTAAGCCAATGAAACGTCGTGGTAATCGACGTTACTACCAGCGACAAGATGTTTTGTTGATCCGTCAAATCCGTAGTTTGCTCTATGAAAATGGCTACACCATTAGTGGTGCCCGTCAAAAATTGAATGGAGAAGAAGCGGATGAGGATCATGCACAAACTCATTTACTGGTTAAGCAATTAATCGGTGAGTTAGAGGATATTCTTTATACGATTAAGGGTACCTCTATTAATTAGGATTTGAGTTTTTTCCATCTTGATTTCAGTTTTGTAAACCCCATGTTCAAACCTGTATGCAAAAGTGTACAGGTAAGACATTTGATAAGTAACTAACTCTCAATTTAGTTAAGTTACATCACCAAATTCTTTCCTTCTGTCATCATTTCCGATGATAAATAATAAATCAATTTGCCATGTTGGTGCGACCTGCATACAATTGACTGTTTTGTGGGTGTAGTATTTAACTCGCGTTGTTTTGAATAATATAAACTGGAGCTACATATGCCCTGGAATGAACCGGGTGGGGACAAAGATCCCTGGAGTGGTAAGAAAAAGAAGCCATCAAGTAAGAAGCAGGGAAGTATGAATAACCCAGCTGACAAAGTTACTGAGCTATTCGCATCGGTTTCTGATGGCGGTGGCGGTAAGTTCCTATTTTTACTTCCTCTAGTTGCTTTAGTGCTTTGGTTGATCTCTGGTATTTATACCATTGAAGCTGGGCAACGAGGCGTCGTATTACACTTTGGCAAGTTTAAGGAAATCACTGCACCTGGATTGCACTGGGCACCCAAGCCTATTGATAGAGTGGAAGTGGTTCAAATAGATCGAATCCGTTCGGCAGATGATCATACTACTATGTTGACTCAGGATGAGAATATTGTCGATTTGAAAATCGAGGTTCAATATATTGTAAGCGACCCTAAACAGTATTTATTCAACGTAATGGATGCGGATTTTGAGCAGAACCAAGAAAGAGGGGTTTTGTATCAAGTGATGCGCTCTGCAGTTCGTGAAGTAGTCGGTAGGAATGAAATGGATTTTATTATTCAGACTGGGCGAGGACAGATCGAACTAGATACGGGAGAATTGATGCAAGGTATTCTTGATGAATACAAGATTGGCTTGCAAATTAAAAAGGTTAACCTAAAAGGTGCAACCGCTCCGGAAGAAGTCAAAGACGCTTTTGATGATGCCAATAGAGCAAGAGAAGATTTTAACCGATCTAAGAATAGAGCAGAAACTTACGCTAACAAGGTTATCCCTGATGCGCGTGGTAAGGCTGCAAGAGCAGTTGAAGAAGCTAATGCTTATAAAGATCAAGTCATAGCTAAGGCTGAAGGTGATGCGTCTCGTTTTGTTAATTTAATGACAGAGTATCAGAAAGCTCCTGAGGTAACTCGCGAGAGACTTTATCTAGATATGATGGAACAAGTTATGTCTGGAAGTAAGAAGGTCATGATTGATTCATCGTCATCTAACAATATGTTGTATTTGCCGATTACAAATGACTCTAATACCAATAGCTCAACTTCATCAGCACCTCCGCCGATAAGTAATGAGATGATTGAACGTTTACGGAATGAAGCGAATAGTGCTAAAAAATCACGTCAAAGTGATCGAAGCTCATTGAGAGAGGGAAGATAAATGAAAATTTCTCAAGGATTACTAATAGCTATAGGCGTTGTTTTATTTATATTACTTTCATCCGTATATACCGTGGATGAGCGTGAAAAAGCAATTAAGTTTAAATTTAAAGAAATTGTAGATACTGAAATTGAACCGGGGCTTCATTTTAAGTGGCCTACCAGTATGGTTCATAGTGTTAAAAAGTTTCCTGCTCAGGTGTTACCTTTACATGTTGATAAGCAACGTTTTTTAACCGGTGAGAAAAAATTCTTATTAGTAGATTTTTTCATTGAGTGGAGAATAAAAGACATTGATGTGTTCTATCGTGCAACGAGTGGCAATTTGGATACAGCAGTACGCCGTTTAGAAGGCATAATGACAGCTGGCTTGCGTGGTGAATTTGGTAAGCGAACTATCCAAGAAGCAGTTTCAGGTCAACGTGGCGCGATCATGCAATCTTTGCAAGAAAAGTCGGCTAATGATGTGAAAGAGTTAGGTGTTGAAGTAGTAGATGTGAGAGTAAGTCGAATAGACTTCCCTGATACTATTAGTGATTCTGTTTTCGATAGAATGAAATCAGAACGTAAGCGCGTTGCTCAGGATTTCCGTTCACGAGGAGAAGAAGAAGCTGAAAAGCTAAGAGCTGCTGCAGATAGAAAATCAACGGTGATCGTAGCGAATTCTTATAAAGAAGCAGAGACTCTTCGTGGTGTTGGTGATGCAAAAGCAGCAGCAATTTATGCTGAGGCATACACACAAGACTCTGAATTCTACTCTTTCTATCGAAGCCTAAATGCTTATAAGAATTCATTGGGTAAAGCTAGCGACGTTATGGTGCTAGACCCAAGTTCTGAGTTCTTTAAATTCTTTAAGAGCAAAGGCGAGTAAACTCGAAATGAGTATCAACTGGGATGATTTACTCAATGCTATTGCGCTAGTGATGATCATTGAGGGAATCCTCCCTTTTGTAAGCCCTGAAAGCTTAAAGAAAACTTATCAAAAGATGCAAGAACTGCCTGATGATACTTTACGAAAAGTAGGTGTCGGCAGTATCGTTCTTGGTATGCTTTTGCTCTTCTTACACTAAGGGATGAGTAATAACAACTTGAGCAATATAGCGCAGAATTTTGTTTCAGGTTGAGTGTTCTCAAAAGGCGCATAGTCACTCTATGCAACGACTTGAGAACACTCAATCTGGGACAAAAAAGGCAAGTTAAATTGTTTACCATCCCTAAATATATAGCTACTTATAACGATGTCAGATAATCATTACTGGTTACTTCCTGAAGGAATCTCTGAGGCTCTCCCTGATGCTGCTAGTCAACTAGAGACTTTACGACGACAGTTGCTCGATCTATATACAGGATGGGGTTATCAGTTAGTTATGCCCCCCTTAGTTGAATTTATGGACTCCCTATCGACGGGAACTGGTGAGCAGCTAGATTTACAAACCTTTAAACTTACAGATCAAACTAGTGGTCGGTTAATGGGTGTGAGAGCTGATATCACACCACAAGTGGCACGTATTGATGCGCATCGGATGAGAGTAGAGCATCCTAACCGCCTTTGTTATATGGGCCCTGTACTGCGTACACGAAGCAATCATGCTAATGGTGGCTCACGTTCTCCGCTACAAATAGGCGCTGAGCTTTTTGGTCATGCGGGAATAGATAGTGACTTTGAAGTCATCTCGTTGGCTATTGAGACACTGCAACACTGTACGCAGAATGTGCAAGGTAGTGGCTCTAAGGTTATTTTAGATCTCGGTCATGTGGGTATTTTTTCCGAATTATCCTCCGCACTGGGTTTAAATGAAGCTGAGCAAGAAAAGTTATCAGATATGTTGGAGCGTAAATCTATTCCTGATATATCAGACTGGATTATGGAAAAAGGATTTTCAGCTGATCATGCAAATATTCTGCAAAGACTCCCTGAGCTCAATGGATCAATTGAAGTATTAGAAGAAGCCAATGATTTATTCAGTGGGCTTGGTGACAATATTAAAGAAATTCTTTCGTATTTACGTGATTTAGTTGAACGTTTAGAACAGAATTTTCCGTCTGTAGATATTAATATTGATTGTGGAGAATTACGTGGTTACGCTTATCACACTGGGATGATGTTCCAGTTATATTTGCCAACGTTACAGCGTGAAGTGATTCGTGGCGGACGCTATGATGGAATTGGCGAAGCCTTTGGTAATGCTCGACCTGCCACTGGTTTTTCTGCAGATTTGCGGTTATTAAATAGCATTACGTCATTGGCAACGATAGTGAAAGATAAAATCTTTGCACCTGCTGTCATTGATATTGAGCTGGATCGTGTTGTTAAAGAATTAAGAAATGAAGGACATGTGGTCGTACGTCAATTAGAACAAGGTGGGAAAAATAAAAATACTACACCTCAAGACTTGGGTTGTAATCAGGAAATCGTGAACAGTGATGGCCATTGGGTAGTCAGCAAAATAGACAACTAAGTCTGCTTGCTGATTAGTGAAAGAATTAAAGAAGGTTAGGAGAAGTAGCACATGGGTAAGTTTGTTGTTGTATTGGGCACTCAATGGGGTGATGAAGGGAAAGGTAAGATTGTAGACTTACTTACAGAAGATGCTTCGGCAGTGGTGCGCTTTCAAGGTGGACACAATGCTGGTCATACTTTGGTCATTGATGGTGAAACGACAGTCCTACATCTTATTCCGTCAGGCGTTTTGCGAGAAGGTGTTGATTGCATGATTGGTAATGGCGTGGTGCTTGCACCAGATGCATTGCTTGAAGAAATCAATATGCTGGAAGAGCAGGGCGTACCCGTTAAAGATCGTCTTAAAATTTCTGAAGCTTGCCAGCTAATTCTCCCTTACCATGTTGCATTGGATATGGCTAGAGAAGCCGCACGTGGAAAAAAAGCGATCGGTACAACAGGCCGTGGAATTGGTCCTGCTTATGAAGATAAAATTTCACGTCGTGGTTTACGTGTAAGCGATATGTTAGATGCAGAACGTTTAGAACTGAAGTTGAAAGAAGTAATGGAATATCATAACTATGCGCTAGTTAATTACTTCCAAGCCGAGCCAGTAGCTTTTCAAGAGGTTTTGGATGAAACTCTGAAAATGGCAGAAATTATGCGTCCTATGGTGTGTGATGTAACTAACGAGTTACATCTGCATCGCAAAGCGGGCAATAACGTTATGTTTGAAGGTGCACAAGGTACCTTGCTAGATATTGACCATGGTACTTATCCTTATGTTACCTCATCAAACCCATCAGCAGGTGGCGCTTGTACAGGCACTGGAGTAGGCCCAGGGTATTTGGATTACATTGTTGGCATTACCAAGGCTTATACCACTCGTGTAGGCTCAGGTCCTTTCCCTACAGAGTTATTTGATGATACAGGTGTTTTCTTAGCTGAGAAAGGTCATGAGTTTGGCGCTACTACAGGGCGTGCTAGACGTTGTGGCTGGTATGATGCGGTTTCATTACGTCGTGCGATGCAAATCAATAGTGTTACAGGTATCTGTTTGACCAAGTTGGATGTACTAGACGGCCTTGAAACTATTAAAATTTGCATAGCCTACGAGCTTAATGGTGAAGAAATTGATGTGCCGCCTATCTCCACAATCAAGTATGCAGAGTGCAAACCGGTTTATGAAGAAATATCGGGTTGGAGTGAGTCTACAGTCGGTATTACAAACTACGATGATTTACCTGAAAATGCGAAAAAGTATATCAAGCGATTAGAGGAAGTAACGGAAGCTCCGGTTGATATTATTTCTACAGGGCCGGATAGAGATCATACGATTATATTACGCAATCCTTATGATTAACAAATAGATAGAAAACCTCAGAGGCATTGTATAGAGTCTCTGAGGTCTCAAAATACGTTTTTGTGAGCTTCCAGTAGTCTGCGCTTCATGTTCATAGTGGGAGCGATGACATCACAGTCTATAACTATCCTACTTGACTCATACCGTTCTTCATTCTTTTTTGACTTTTGACTCAAAAAAAATCAATATCAAAGTTAAATCAACCAGAATTGAATATAGAATGTTTAAGTTTCTTCATAATAACCACCCCTTTGTTGTACTTTTTCTTGCGACTTTCCTTGCGATAATCATACTCTTTAGACAGGCTGCGCTTTCTGATTTTGCTTATCTATCCATACTGGCTCTGACTTCTTTACTTCTTGGTGGCGTTACGGTTTATTGGGCTTTAAGATCTAAAATAGATCGACTAACTAAGCTATCTAATACTGATAAGGTAACGGGTCTTTATAACTCTGAGGTGATTGATAAACTATTGAATTATGATATAGAGAGATCAAAGCGCTATCAGCGTGACCTCTCAGTAGTCCTGTTGGATGTCGATAATTACGAGCAGATCATTGATACTTATGGTCAGAAAAAAGCAGATGAGACTTTAAAATTTCTTAGCCATATCATTATGCAAGGTATTGAATACGTTGACAAGGAAGCTAAAGAGTTTCATGGGATTCGTGGTTCTGATATTGCATTCAGGTACGCAGGTGAAGATAAAATATTGATTATTATGTCGGAAACTAGCGCAAAAGGAGCTTATGTAGCAGCTGAGAGAATTAGAGAAGCGGTTATGTTTACGCCCTTTAATGAACCTGATGTAGCAGAATATTTACGGGTAACTTTGAGTGCGGGTGTTGTTAGTTTTGATCATGAGATTGATACTGCAGAGACCTTGTTACAACGTGCTAATTTGTTATTGTTGAAAGCAAAAATAACAAAAAATCATGTGGCCATAGAAAACCCAATTCATCATGGCTTGGTTGTTTTTGATGATACAGATGGCCTTTCGATGAAGGGTAGTCAGGTATCTTAATTACCCAGACTAAAGAGTTACACTCACTACTTGTCTATTAAGTAGTTTATTTCAAGGGAAGTGACTACCCAAAAGAAATTTAACCTTATTCAAATGGGTAATCATCAATAATAGAACTTAAGCCTTTTTAGTGCCACGCATCCAAGGCGGTACAGGCATTTGAGGAGGAATGGGTGGAGCAGGAGGTGGTGGAGGAACCATGCCATGCTGCAAAGGTTGTACACCTTGAGCCTGCACCAATTGTTGCTCCTGAATCCAGTTCAACTTCGCTTGTTGTTGGCGCTGGAAAATTTCGAATTCCTGATTTTGATAAGTATCAAATTGAATACGTTCTTGTTCCTGATATTGAGCAAAGCCTTCTTGATCATGCCTTTGTTTCGCATTCAGGCCCTGTCTATCCTGATCTTGATGTGCTTTAAAAGCAGCCCAGTCAGTTTCCCACCAGTTTTCTTGGAAATCATCTTCTGATATATCTTCTTGAGCAATGACAGTGCTTGTTTCATCGACACTACCAGATAGTGGTGTGTTTAGAATATCCTTAACACGCTCTAGAATTGAAAGATCATCTGGATCTTTGTTTTCTGATATAGGCTTCTTGGGTGCTTCTACTTCAGTGCCGGGTAACGGCTGATTTAGAATTTCACCTAGACGCTCAAAAAAGCTCTTTTCTTGTTGTGCCATGATGTGCTCCTATTGCTTCTTCAAAAAGCGAGTAGACCAGACTAAAAGGGTAGCGCCTAATACGGCAGCAATAATTGAACCAATCAGACCGCCGACTGTATTTCCCAGACCTGTTAAAGCAAGAATATAACCACCTAAAATGCCACCGGCTAATCCAAGAATAATGTCACCAATTATTCCAAAAGGTGATGTGCCACCAAGAATTTTGCGTGCTAGAAAACCTGCTAAAGCACCTACGCCCAGCCATACAAATAATGTCCATAATGCCATGTTAAACTCCTAGTTTAATAAACCTAAAAAACGCAGTTGAACGCAGAAGTCCATGCAAGCTACTAATGCGCCTAGCAAATTCAAAAAATTGCTCATCACCAATAAGGTGACTACGCACTTTTTGAATTTACTATGCACATCATTATCTTACATGTCTTTTCTGCTTTCAACTGCGCTTTCTAGGATAAAGTAAATTGCTACAAATAGAATTAGCATATATTAATATACTTATGATCACAAATAATTTTACTTCTCAGAAACTAAGAAATGCTAGATCGAGGCTGCTGAAGTCATACGGGTAATGAGGAGTGCTAGGGTTCGACAAGGGTGTAAGTAATGATTACATCAATATCCCCATAAGGAACTGTCTTATTTGCAAGTGCTACACTGGCTTCATAATTGAAGGTTTTGTCTGTCTTAATTCGCTTTCCTATAGTGATAATACGCTTAGTGCTAGTAGTCAACTCTTTGTAAGTACTCCCAGTAGCATTGACCTTTAAAATCAGGTTGTAATTACTTTCTAAGTTTTGATTTATTTTCCCATAGAGTCTCAATTTATTTATGTTAGAGCTCACGTCATATAAACCAGTTGCTGTTGCAACTGGAAAGTTGTTACCCGCTTCTGTCATGGGAGTAAAAGTCATAGTGAGAGGTATGTGGGTATTTTCAGTGTCAATGAGTGCAACTTGAGGAATGATTACGCGAAGATGTTGAGTAGCCGTTGCCGTATCTGCATAGCTTGAAGCCATGCTGGCAATCATTAGAAAAAAAGTAATAATGTTTGATGATTTATTAGGTAATTTCATATTCATTGTTAATTCTATTATGGGTAAGCCTTATTTGATTACTCACCTGAAACACTAAATCCACTACTAGGACCGATTTTTTTTATTTTCTTAAGTAAAGGCATAGCCTTAAATTCTAACTCTAGCTCCTCTCCAACGTTTAATTTTACAATTCGTTGAGAATTATTTAAGCGGGATTCAGTCATTATCTTTTTTGGGTCGGTTACTTGGATTTGCCACGTTCCAGCTTTAATCCCGTTAAAACTAAAAAATCCCCCTTCAGTTGTTAGGCTTTTATGCACTATCTCACTCTGCTCTGTCGATTGTAATGAGACTAATAAGCCGGCGATACCGTCAGAGGGTATTAAGTCCTCATTTTCATTTTGTAAAATAGAGCTTTTTGATGTGATGTATTTTCTCACTTGACCCACTAAACTAGTGCCAGCAGTGAGCGTAATATTGTGTATCACTTTTTGATTCGGGGGTATTGATAGGTGTTCCTGCCCTTCTTCTATTCTATAGTTTGAATTTAAAGTGCTTCTGCTCAAGTCTGTAGCAATCGCATATTCACCTGCTGGTATCGATTTAAACTCATAATATCCTTGTGGATCAGATATGGCGTATTGTCCAGCGATGTTAACAATCGAGTTGGCAACAGGTTGATGGTGCTCACTATCAACAACCTGACCTTTAATAGAGCTAATATTTTTTCTCTTATAGAGCGGTATATCCAGAGGCATAGAAACCCTCAGAAGATAATCAACATCATTATGCTTACTTGCTTGAGTATCTGTTGATGCGGATAGCCCTAAGCTTAATCCATTTGAAAATTGATATTGATAGTTAAGCTGAAATCTATCATTTTGAGTGCTAGATTGATTTGAGTGTCGCCAGTATCCAGAAAGGTGATGCAAATTACTAAAATGGATGGCTGCATTTAATCCATAACTTAATGAATTACCATTATTCTCAATGGATTTAGCATTATCAATATTTGCCCCAAGGTGATATCTATCGTTAGGCGTATAGGAGAGAGTTAAGCTTTGCCGGTTTACACTGGATGCTTGTTTTTTAATTCGATTGTTTTCATGGGAAAACTCGATACTGGTATTTAGCGCCCAGCTGTTATTAATACTTTTTTGGTATTCTAGTCTTAACCCTTTATCAGAATGGTCAAGGGTTGATTGCTCTCGCTTATCCTTCTCTATTCTAACAAAAGCTTCTGTAAACAGGCTTTCTCGATGCTGCTCATTAAAGTAATGGCCTATACCAAGTCGTGCCACTTTTTCATCTCGAATCTCCTTAGTTATATCGTGGTCAAGATTTCGTTGGCTATGAAATAGGTTTCCTCTAAGGTAGCTTTTGTTCTGATTAAAAGTATAAATGCCTGTTGCACTTTCACTTTTTATATCTTTAATTTGTCCATCGAAGAGTGTATCTGCATGCAGTATTTCCAGATTATAGTTTAAATTATGGTTTAGTAAATCTAGTAAACCATTTTGTTCAAGTCTAAAGGCATGACCATCTTTGTCTTTTGCATAAGAGAGGCCAATCTCAAACGCTTCATGTTTATCCCATTGAATATCAAAGCCAGCTAGTGCTTCTGTTTGTTGGCTATGGGTAGTAGTGCTATTTTCATTCTTTTGTAATAAATTTGCAATGACTTCTAAACCATCTTCAAATTGGTAGCCTACTTCTATACCCTTAATAGTGTCGTCAATGGGGATGTCTTCATCATCACTGTCTGATTCATTTTGTGTTGCACTAAATGCCCTAACAAACCAATACTTATCAGCAGGGTGGTATTCGATCTCCAGCCC
>JAZGES010000039.1:0-8525 GCA_036478935.1 Thiotrichaceae bacterium | reverse complement strand
CGTGTAGCTCCCTATCTTCTGAAATATTTACCTTTGATTTAGTTCCTAAAACAGATCATTACGCTAAACCTGAGAATCTTAATATCCTCAGTAGTACGGGTTTACGACTGACCAGCCCCAAAGGAACCCGAGTTACTGAATTATCAGGGATTAGTTGGGATGCTGATGAGAAAATTCTTTATGCAGTTAATGACGAGGGGATACTTTATCATCTGCAACTAATACTCAAAAATAAGGCGATTGCAGGTGTTAAAGTAATAGCTGAGTATAAGTTACTGAAGAAAAAAAATAAAAAGCCTTTAAAAAAGAAATGGAGGGACTCTGAAGGCTTATCCAGTGTTAATCACAATAACGGTATAAAAGGGGATACCGAATTAATAGTATCTTTTGAAGGAAAGCCAAGAATTGCACGTTATACGACAACAGGGCACTTTATAAGTGAAGTAAAGTTACCAAGAAAGTTATTGAGTAAGAAAAGATATAGACATAAAAATAAAGCCTTAGAAAGCATTATCGTACACCCTACTGAGGGAATTATTACAGCGGCTGAATTTCCGTTAAAAGCAAAACCTGAGTCGATACAAACACTTTATTCTGCTTCTGGAAAAGAATGGAACTTCCTGTCATCTAAAGCTAAAGGCAGTGCTGTAACCGGATTAGAGGTTTTACACAATGGTAATATTTTAGTGCTTGAAAGAGCATGGGCTGGTATTAAAAATCCAGTGGTGATTAGTTTATCCGAAGTGAAAATAAATTCATGTAACCCACCAGAAAATTGTGATGTTAGAAAAATTGCGAGTTTATCGACTACAGAAGATTGGCTATTAGATAATTTTGAAGGCTTGGCTCATTTTAAGGATAACCAATATTTAGTGGTGAGTGACGACAATGACAAAGATTTCCAAACAACGGTGCTTGTATTGTTTGAAGTGAAGCCAGCTGGAAAAAACAAAATTTCCAAGAAGGGTTTATAAAAAATACGACTGTATTAATAATGTATTTTATTCAGAGAAGGTGGGTTAGGAATTAAGATATAGATAGTTGCTATCTATGCTCTCCAACAAATTCCCTTCCGAACTTTTGAAGTTTTCTTCCAGAATTTTTAAAACTCCCCTCTGGTTTATATCCACTTAAGGAAGTTCTGATTTAGTATGAGAAACCGCTCAGACTTATCAGAGTTTCCTAAAAGGAGGGGAGGTTACTATTTTTAACTATTAAGCTTTGATTATGTCTTTATAGCTAAGCTAGTTAGTTTCTTGCCTTTATTAAGATGTGCTTCAACCCATTTAGGTTTTCTACCTCGGCCAGTCCAAGTCTGTTCAGCGTCTTTTGGGTTCTTGTATTTTGGAGCAACTTTAGCCGTTGGTTTCACAGCTACTTTTAATGCTGGGAATATATCACCTGGAGTGTAACCATTATCTTTAATCAAGTCTTTTACTTGTTTACGGATTGTTTTAAGTTCCGTTTTCTTGCGTGATTCAATCTGCTTTTCTGCATCTTGAAGGATTGCATTAAGTTCTTTAATGCTTAGTTTGTCTAACTTTACCTTTGCCATTTTTTGTCTTCCGCTCATTAAAAAAAATTAGGTATAATATATAGTATTTAACCTGTGTCAAGTATAGCTAATTTCTAATTATATTTTATTTATTTATCTGCTTTTCTGATGTGTGGTACATTGATATTACGGTAAGGAGTATCTAGTTTTATAATGCCTATTGAAGAGATATAGTGAATGGGTATAAGAAAGCATCTTATCAATTCTGAACTTTATCTACCTGATGTGTGATAATAGAGTCCTCTTTGAAACTTACTGTAGCTAATGAAGGAATCCTATAAAAATGACGAGTCCGTACCTTGTAGATCAAAGGAAAAAATTTGTGCTTTCTAGTTTCTCTACTGTTCCTAATGAAGAAAATATATCTAATAGTTTTTTAAAGTCTGAATTGAAAAACTACAGTAAACAATTAGGAGACCTTCAGCATAAACTTTATGCTGAAGATAAACGTTCAGTATTGATTGTTTTTCAAGCTATGGATGCTGCTGGAAAAGATAGTACTATTCGTGCTGTTATGAAAGGAGTTAATCCTGCGGGCACTGAGGTCTACTCATTTAAAAAGCCTACGACTAAAGAGCTGGACCATGATTTTTTATGGCGTACCACTAAATCAATGCCTGAAAGAGGTCGTATAGGAATATTCAACCGTAGTTATTATGAAGAAACATTGGTAGTACGAGTACACCCTGAGTATTTAAAGTATCAACGTCTTCCCGAGTTACCCCAAAATATGGATGACTTTTGGGAGCAGCGATTTGAGGCTATTAATGCGTTAGAAAAACATATGGCACTGAATGGTACGGTTATTCTAAAGTTTTGGTTAAATGTTTCTAAGGATGAACAAAAACGCAGGTTCTTATCCCGTCTTAATGAACCCCATAAGCATTGGAAGTTTTCCTCAGGGGATATAAAAGAACGGGGGCATTGGGATGAGTATATGCATGCTTACGAGCAGGCTATTTGTGCTACCTCAACCTCTTATGCGCCTTGGTATGCAATTCCGGCTGATAATAAAAAATATATGCGGATGATCGTTGCTAAAACTATTGTAGAAACATTACAGTCTCTTGATCCTCAATATCCAGAAGTGCACGAGAAAGAACGTAGTCAATTTGATGAAATGCGCAGACAGCTCGAATCTGAATAGACTGCCTCTTATAGAGCTGTCCATAACTGACCCAATTCAGTTAGAATATAATGATGACTTATTTACCTTGTTTAGAAATAGAACCAAAAGAAAAAGCAACGGCGAGTGTTATCTGGCTACATGGATTAGGTGCTGACGGCAACGACTTTGCCCCCATTATTCCTGATTTAAAGCTACCTGATGATTTAGCGGTTCGCTTTATTTTCCCACATGCGCCGACGATGCCCGTCACCATTAATAATGGCTATGTGATGCCTGCTTGGTATGACATTCTCGAAATGTCTATTGATCGTGAAGTGGATGTTAAACAGTTAATGATTTCTGCTGATGCCATTGCTGCTTTGATTGATAGAGAAATAGAGCGAGGTGTGGATAGCCAAAGAATTATTATTACCGGCTTTTCACAAGGTGGCGCGGTAGCTTATCAATGTGCCTTGACCTACGATAAACCTTTGGCTGGCATTCTTGCCTTGTCCACGTATTTTGCTACAAAGAATGAGATTCAACCTTCTTCAAGCAATGCCCAAACTCCTATTCTAATTGGACATGGTACGGCTGATCCTGTGGTTCCTGAGCAATTAGGTAGCATGGCGGTGGCTAAATTGAAGGAGATGGGTTATCTGGTTGAATATAAAACTTATTCTATGGAGCATAGCGTTTGTATGGAGGAGATAAGCGATATTGGTCAATGGATGACAGCACTTCTTACCCATTAAACTCATTTCTGAGTTTATGCATCTTGTCAGCGCCTAAACGCATCTAAAGTACAGTTAAGTCCGTTATATTGCTGATTGCGCTTGACTGTAATCAAGAGCGCCTCTATTAATTAGAATTTTTGTTCGAGAACAAGGCGGATGAATTTTAGAACCACAGTGTATACAGTGATCATGAGGATCGCAGAAATTTATCAAACTCAGTAATCGGGGGGAAAGATTACTATGCCTTTTGGGTACAATTAATAGGGGTGTCCAATCTCCTCTTTTGGGAAGCTGATGCTATATTCTTTTAAAAAACTACTCCCCTTTATTGGTTTTCTATTGCCAATAAGTATTGATGCTGAACGTTTAAATACTCATAAGACTAGTATTGATTTACCATCTGCTCATTTGAATGTTTACTTTGATTCCCCTTTTTCTGAAACTAATAAAGCAAAGTTAATGCAGTGGCTTCGTGTTTCTTCAGAGGCTATTACTACTTTATATGGTAGCTTCCCTGTTGAACAAGTCGATGTTCATCTTTATCATATGGATAAAGCTAATGAGCCTGTCCCATGGGGCGAGGTATGGAAAAATGGACAATACAGGGTGAATTTTCAAGTTAATCCAAATTTTTCTTTAGATCGCTTTGTAGCAGATTGGACAGCCTCTCATGAATTCAGTCACTTGTTACATCCTTATCCTGGATTAGGAAATGCTTGGTTTGGTGAAGGCTTAGCAAGTTATTATCAGAATATTTTACGGGTACGCCAGCACTCTTTAAATGAGACACAAGCTTGGCAGAAGTTGTTAGAAGGTTTCCAGAGAGGCGAAGCACAAGCAAAATATAATAAAGTAACGCTGCTACAAGCTAGTCAAAACATGCATTCTAATGGCAGCTATCAACATGTTTACTGGGGCGGTGCGGCCTATTTTCTTGCTGTTGATATAAGGTTGCGAAAGACAACCAAAGGTCAAGAGTCACTTGACACGGCTTGGTATAAATTCAGACAATGCTGTTTGTCGGATAATAAAACTTGGCCTGCTAAAAAACTCATTGAAAAGCTGGATCAGTTAACAGGAACTTCGGTTTTTTCTGAGGAATATGATAAGAATCTACCTAGTCGGATATTCCCTGATTATCGTCACAGTTTCAAACAACTGAATATTGAAATAATAAAAAATAGGGTGCAGATCATCAAGGGTGCTTCACCAGAATCAAGGCTGCGTTATCGGTTGTTGACGGCAAACCAGATAAAATAACTATAAGGGAGTTGATTTTTAGCAAGGTTTCAAAGCTAAGAGTAGTTGACAATGAATCCTGTAAAGCAGAAAATTCACAACTTTTTTTATTTTGCAACTATTTAACCTAAACTCTCATTGATCGTTATGAGAAATAAATACTTATAATAAAATACAAAGCTATCTTAACTTAGCTATATAAGAATAGAAGATAGTAAGAGACAGTATAAATAACTATGAACAATCAATGGCACTCTTATTCACTTTACCCTGCGACTAAACAGGCTTATCGAAAGCTATTTATGCTTATCCTATTGTTGGGTTTCCAAGTTGGCTGCGCGCACTCGCCAGAAAGCAAGTCATCCAATGATCCTTTTGAATCTGCCAATAGATCAGTTCAAGGCTTCAATGACAAGGTAGATTCTCTCGGCTTAAAGCCTGCTGCAAAAGGTTATACAACCATCATACCGGCACCTGTTGAAAGAGGAGTAAGTAACTTCTTTTCTAATGTGGCTGACCCTGTTGTTGCGGTGAATCAATTCCTGCAAGGTAAATTCAAATTAGGCATACAAGACTCAGCTCGCTTCTTATTTAATTCAACCTTTGGTTTAGGTGGTCTTATTAATATCGCTAGTCCTATGGGTTTAGAGAAACATGAAGAAGACTTTGGTCAGACATTAGCAGTTTGGGGAGTAGGTTCAGGCTCGCATCTCAACATACCTTTCTGGGGGCCTACTAACCTGCGTGATGGTACAGGGACTATTGTGGAAGCTTTTGCGAACCCAATTGGCCATATAAATGATGTACGCACACGAAACTCACTGGCTGCGTTGCTAGCTGTTGATAAACGAGCGTCTTTATTGAGTGCTGAAGGGATGATTACCGGTGACAGGTATTTATTTATTCGTGATGTTTATAATCAACGCCGTGAGTTTTTGATCAAGGATGGGGAAGTCGAAGATGCCTTCTTGGATGATGATGAATAACAGAGCGATGGTCAGGTAATGAAATCTTCATTACCCTTATCCTTGCTGTTCTCGGGCTATCAGCGAGTATTAAAGCGTCCTTCTGGGGTGCTGGCTATCATAGCTTTAGCCGTGTTGGTGGCTGCATACCATGCAAGAAACTTCACCTTTGATGCCTCTAGCGATACTTTGGTTGCTGAGAACGATCCGGCGTTAACCTATTATCAGGATGTACGAGAACGCTTTACTCAGGGCGGTGAAGGCTTCCTGTTTATGACGTATACCCCTAAGCTGGGCGAGTTGGTTTCTGAAGAACATTTGTCCAGAATTGCTGCAATGCAAAAGGAGTTGGAAACCATTCCGGGTGTGGCTTCGGTTTATTCCATCTTGGATGCGCCGCTGTTGAAGAGTCCTAAAATCTTGCTTAATGATTTAAAAGACGGCTACAAAACACTTAAATCTCCCAGTATTGATTTTGCACTAGCGAAGAAAGAATTATCGACCAGTCCTATCTTTAAGGATTTGATTATCTCAACCGATGGTCGGACGACTGCGTTACGAATAGGTTTGGGGTTAGATACAGAACTAGAGCAATTAAGAAAAAAACGTGACGAAGACCGTATAGCCTTTAGAAAAGGTGAGATAGAGAAACAACAGCTTGATGACAGCACAGCCGCGCACTTAACGGCACGAAAAAAGTATTTAGCACAACGTGATGATTTACTAGAAGCTGTAAGAGAAGTGCGTGACCATGCGCGTAAAGATGCAGATGTATTTTTGGGCGGTGTGCCGATGGTGGCAGCCGATATGATCAGCTATGTGAAGCAAGACATTGTGATCTTTAGTGCGATAATTTTTCTAGTGGTTATTGCCATGCTCTATCTGTTCTTTAGAAGCTGGCGTTGGGTTGTGTTGCCATTGGCGACCAGCGTGGTGACTATCGTGTTAGTGATTGGCTGGCTAGGTGCTATTGAAAAGCCTGCAACGATTATTTCATCTAACTTTATTTCATTATTAGCGATTTTGACGATCTCTTTTACGGTTCATCTCATTGTTCGATACCGAGAAATATTGGCTACACAGCTAAGCTCAAAGCTAAACCCAGAACATAGCTCAGAACTGGCAAGCCACCATGATATTGTGCTTCAAACGATGCGAGACAAGTTTGCACCGTCGCTTTATACAGGGCTAACCACTACGGTAGCATTTGCCTCATTAATGTTTACGGATATCGTACCCGTACAAGATTTCGGGCTGCTGATGTTGGTGGGTGTATTAGTGTCATTAGTTATGACCTACTTCTTTTTCCCCAGTTTATTATTGTTCCTAGGCAAAGATAAAGATAATGGTGGAGTAGGGGATAGTGCTCACAGTAACGATAAAACAGCGACTACACCTAGGATCACGACCTTATTCTCACAGTTGGTAACGCATCACAGTCAACGTATTTTAGTGGTAGCCGGCACTATCTTTATCATTGCAGGCTTTGGAATATCCAAATTAAGCCTAGATAATCGCTTTATTGACTACTTTAAGGCAGATACCGATATTCGACAGGGAATGCTAGATATTGACCAGCGTTTGGGAGGAACTTTGCCTTTTGACGTCATTGTTAAATTCCCCCCTTATAAAGCAGCTGATGAGTTGGAAGAAGATGACGACTTTTTTAGTGATGAAGAAGCCTATCCAGAACGTTATTGGGTAACACCCGACAAGCTTGAAACATTAAGAAAATTACAAAGCTACATACAATCGCTTGAGCAAACAGGAAAAGTCATGTCATTGGCTAACCTTGAGCAAGTTGCAATGGAGTTTTTAGATGGAAAGCCTTTAGGCGCATTAGAAATAGTAGGAATACTAGGAGTGATACCTGAAACTATTCGTGCTGAGCTGGTTGACCCTTATCTCTCACCCTATTCAGGTGAAATGCTGATATCAGTACGGGTAAAAGAAAGCGGGGCATCTTTTTCTAGAGAAGATTACCTCAATAAAATTAAAAGCTATGCCACTAACGAGTTGGGTTTACAGGCTAGTGATGTTCAAACAACAGGCATGTTGGTACTGTTTAATAATATGTTAACGCATCTTTTTGATTCACAATTGAGAACTTTTTTGTATGTAGTGGGTCTCATTTTTATCATGATTTGGATCTTGATGCGCTCAATCAGATTAGGGATTATTGGTCTTGCGCCTAATATGTTAGCAGCAGTTAGTGTGCTTGCGGTGATGGGGTTTTTAAATATCCCCCTTGATCTAATGACCATTACGATAGCGGCTATTGTTATAGGGATAGGTGTTGATAATGCGATTCATTATTTACATAGATTTAAACTGGAATACAAAGCAACGGGAGATGTGCAAGAAGCGGTTAGACGAAGTCATAGGAGTATAGGTTCTGCTATCTATTTCACCTCACTAACCATTATTGCAGGTTTTACTATTTTAGCCTTTTCGAACTTCATGCCGACGGTCTATTTTGGTTTATTTACCTCGTTGGCAATGTTGCTGGCGTTAATGGCTAACTTAATGATATTGCCTAGTTTACTAGTGAAGTTTTATCGATAATATGTGATTTTTTTAAAGAGGTTTTGGAGAAAATACTAAAGTAACGATACTTGTAGTTTTTCATCTAAACCCAATACTTTCACGTAATAATTAACAAAATTTGAAGTAAGTTTTAACTTACAAGGTAATAAAATGAAAACATGGATTTGGCCTAAGCTATTAATCGCTTTAGTAAGCTTAGCTTTAATGTCAGTGGCGACAGCCCAACAAACAGACCCTGATAAAATTATTGATGTGGCTTCTAAACGACTGCTAGTGACTTTAAATCAGGAGCGTGCGAACTATAGTAGCAACCCCCAAGCTCTATACACTAAGATACGTAATCAAATGCGCCCCATAGCGGATATTTCTGCTAT
>JAZGES010000038.1:0-6238 GCA_036478935.1 Thiotrichaceae bacterium | reverse complement strand
CGACTTTTTCGGATAGTAACAATATGGGGAGCCTGTGCAGGAGCACTCTTGCCACTAATGATATGTGCCGCTATTTTTGCTGGCTTGTTTAAACGAACCACAGTTCTTGAGGTGCAGCCTTGCCACCAGCAACGATTAGCACGCTGGAATGACATGAGCGCACGGTATTTAGGAGCCAAGTGATTCGGCTCATTGATGTGTTCTTTAACTCCCCAGCTACCGTGCCATGTACTAGGGCGCGGTGCAGAAAATGCTACGAATAAACTGCCACCGGCTTTTTTCCAGCCGTTTAATAGTCGATAGTATGCTTGTGCCATGAGCGGATGCTTATTAGCCTTTAGCAAGTGAGGGTTAGCTCCTTCTTTTAGACTATGAGTTTTGCTATGGACTAAGTGTTGTCCGCCTTCATAGGCAACCAACCGCACGCCATAGTTCTTTGCAATCCCGGCTTGTTGTTTTACAAATTTCAGTGTGTTGTCAATTGAATGTCGGTTAGATTTATCATTAAGTAGTTGAAAAACGCGCTGCACACTATTAACACTTCCCATTTGTTTTTGATCAATATGAAAATAGGGCGCAATGGCTAATGCATCTACATGTTTATAGGCATTTTTGTACCCTAGCATGGTATGGCTTAGCTGAGGGTTTGTGGTTAAACCACCCATGACTCGAATCAGGCGTTGGTTATTGCCAAATGCGCGTTCCCATATCTTGAAAATATGGACGCTCTGCATAGAGTAAAACTTAGCTCCTGCTACACGACGGTCTTTATCTAAACGTCTTGCAATGCCTGTTTGTTTCATATGTTCTGCTTGAGGTACAAAGACATCGTTCCAAGTTTCATTGGAATACTCTAGATGTACTTTTAAATGAGGTTTTAAATTTTGTCTTACGTATTGAGCATAGTTATTGATGAAGCGATCATCTGCTTTGTGAGGGATATTAAACCATGGGCTGGTATTTAACGTATTAGCCAGTTTAACCATGACTTCTATTGGTACACCACGGACGCCCTCTTTACCTCCCCATGTCGCTTTATCCATGGTGGGGCGTTGCTGCCAATGACGGATATTGTTACGAGTCACGCCACTCATATTCATAAAGCGGATAACTTTGAAATCACGCATAAAAGTTAAGTACTTTGGGTTAAATAGTACCTGTTTGTGACCTTTTTCAAATGACTGGAATGAATTATTCGGGCACTGTTTTGGGTTCATTACATGCTGAAAAGGCTTGTTACGACAAATACCACCGGGCATTAGAATTTTGATGTTTTTTATGTAATTGCCCGGTGTGCTTTTCTTGATGAATAGCGTAGCCGTCAATAGTCCATTTTGCATGGGCTTAAATTGAATTAAGTCTTTTCCCGGTAAGCGTTTAATTAATTTGGCGCTGGCTCCGTAAGTAATTTCACCCTTGCCCTCGTATAAAACCGTATAGGTGCCTTTAGGTATGGCTTCGGGTGGAATGTGGCTTAGGAAACGTGTGCCTGCCTGACCGTTATTCAGTTGTGCGGGCCAACCATTACGATCAAACTTTACATTGCCTTTGGTGAACCAAGGTTTTGCTTCCTCAAAAGGTAAAGCCAAACGAAATAAATCTACAAAAGGAATACTTGAATCTACTTCAAGGGCTTCATTGGTATTTATGCCCAAAGGGGAAAGAATATTTTGATTTGCGTACGCTACCTTCCCCAGCATTGCTAAGGTTAGAAAAGTAGTTGTTAGCAGTAGAGTTAACAGTTTATGTGTTTGTTTGTATTTATAATTCATCACTAGAAGCCTCTTTATCTAGTTAGAGATAATCTGTTGAGAAAGTTCATATATTTTGTGTAAATGAATGAATCAACGTTTTGAATACAGGTTATCGGCAAGCGCAAGAGAAACCTGATTTTGAATAGTCAAAGCACAATATAGGCTGATATTTCTTACTGGAGGCTGAACAAGAATGAAGCAAATTGAGGGGTTTCCTTAGGCAATGAGACTGCATAAGGGATAGCTGGTTGAAAAAAAATTTAACAGTAGAAGGGAGTTAGGAGCAAAGGACTATAAAAAATTCAATCCGTTATTCTGGTGTAGGAACTGTGAATATGTTCAGAAAAGTTCCCCTCTTAGTAAAGAGGGGTTAGGGGAGATTTTGAAAGGTCATAAATGAGCACTGAAGTATCAGTCTATTATTAACTTTCGTCAAATCCCCCTCAATCCCCCTTCAAAAAAGGGGGAGGGAAAAGAATACTTTCACAGTCTCGAAGCTAGTATGACGGCATGTAGAGTTAGGTAGCCATTCCCTTAATCATATAGAAGAACAATATGGAAAGTATGGCACCTGCAGGTAATGTAATAACCCACGACATGAATATTTTGCCCACTACACGTAAATCAATGGCTGCGATACCACGTGCCATACCGACACCCAGTACAGCGCCCACTAAGGTTTGTGTGGTTGAGATAGGAGCGCCAGTATAAGTAGCTAGAACCACCGTTGTGGCAGCGCCAATTTCAGCAGAGAAGCCACGGCTTGGGGTTAATTCAGTAATGCTACGTCCTACTGTTGCGATGACCTTATAGCCATAAGTAGCTAGACCTACAACAATACCAATGCCGCCCACTAGTAATACCCAAACTGGAACGCCAGCTTGAGCAGCTACCACACCTGATTGAGCTGTGCTGATAATGGCAGCCATCGGGCCAACCGCGTTGGCTACATCGTTAGACCCATGTGCAAATGCCATGGCAGAGGCGGTGAATACCATCATGACCGCAAAGATTTTCTCAACATTGGTATAGCCAAACCTGTCATCATCACTGGACTCAAACTTGATGCGGCGAATAAGGTAAGTTCCCAACAAGGTTAGAAACACACCGGCTCCCACTGCAAACCCAAAAGCTTGTATATCGTTGAGGTCAAGCCCAATATGCTTTAGTCCTTTTTTGATGGTCACCATAGCGATGACAAAGCCCACTAGGAATAGGTACATAGGGCCATATTTAAGTGCATTCTTAAAAGGGTCGTCAGTATCAAGAATAAGTTTTTGGATGCTCATCAATACACTAAACGCAATGACACCCGCCAAAAGAGGGGTTATTACCCAGCTAAATACGATGCCGCCCACTTTGTCCCAATGTACGGCATTCATATCAACACCTACAGCGGCAAACCCAATGACAGCACCGATAATACTGTGCGTGGTTGATACCGGCCAACCTTTACGAGAGGCGAGAAGAAGCCACGTACCGGCAGCTAATAATGAAGCTAACATACCCCAAATCAGCACTTCGGGCTGTCCTGCGAAAACACTTTGATCAACAATGCCTTTACGGATGGTATTGGTGACCTCCCCGCCGGCTAGATAAGCACCAGAAAATTCAAAGATTGCAGCGATAATAACGGCTTGTTTAATCGTGATAGATTTAGAACCGACTGATGTAGCCATCGCATTGGCGACATCATTTGCACCAATACCCCACGCCATAAAGATGCCGAAAACTGCGGCTAATAAGATATAAACATTGGCAGAATCTGAAAAGAAAGCAGCGAAATCCATTTTAGTATCTCCTGTTAGCGTGCAAGCATAAGTTGTAAACGGCTACCCACTTTTTGGGCATCATCGGCTATTCTTCCGGTCCACTCGATTAAACGATAAGTGAACATCACATCGGTAGCTCGCAGCTCATCTTCCAGTGAGAACAAAATATTTCGGAGCTGGCTTTGTAGTTTGTCAGTATCTGATTCTATGCTGTCCAACTCTTTGATCATCGTTTCAACATGGTCAACTTCTCGACCTCTAAAACCAGTCTCTACTAATTCATCCAGAGTGTTGGTTACATTTAGCGCTTGTTTAACGGAATCTACACAACGAGTAGCATAAGGAACAAAGACTTCTTTCATTTCATCAGGTAGTACCATGTTTCTTCCGACAATCAACCCTGCTATGTCTTTTGCCTGATTTGCAATGGAATCCTGCATGAGAAGTACCTCTAGCACATCACGTCGATCAACCGGCATAAACAAACCTTTCGGTAAATGGTGTCGAAGATCCTTTTTCATCGTGTCAGCAGCATGCTCACCTTTTACGATTTCTTTATGAGCTGCCAGAATCTGCTCTCGGTCTTCTTTAATTAAACCTTCAAATAAGGGGCATAGGTTTTTGATGCACTGGTAAACACAGTACATATGCTCTTGTAAGGGATGTATGGGGGATTTTGCAAATAACCCAGTAATATAATTAGCTGCCATTTCTAGTTACCTAGTTGAACCTAAAAAACGCAGTTGAATCACAGAAGTCCATACAAGCTACTAATGCGCCTAGCAAATTCAAAAAACTGCTTATCACCAATAAGGTGACTACGCATTTTTTGAATTCACTAGGCACATCATTACCTTACATGTCTTTTCTGCGCTCAACCGCGTTTTCTAGGTTGAATGAAATAATTGTATACATTCTGAAGTAAAATAATTACTGCATTCTAAAGTAAAGAAGGGGCTAGCCTCAATGAATAAATCGTAATAAATAAGGCATTGAGGTGATTATGGTCAACCTTGGCAGGAATATGGGTGGAATCCTAAAAGAAATCACTCATCAAATGTCGTTTTATTTCAGTTAAACGGGGACTTGTATAGCAGATGCTTAGTATTTAATAGTTCTTCTACTGTACTGAAAAACTGGCAGTGCTATACTAATGCTCAATTCAAATGGGGTAGCTAGTTCATGTCAAATCAATGGGGTTTATTTGTAAAGACAGCTTTTGTACTGTCGTTATTTGTACAAGGTCAGTATGCACTGGCTGATGAGTCTGCTAAAAAATCAACACCATCTACTGTTGAGAAAGAAACGGTAAATCAAGAAGATATTAAAGATGCAGTAGTGAAAATTATTGTTGTGTCTCATGTCATTGATAAGAAAGAGCCGTGGAATTCATCTATCGAGAGAAGTTCAGGATCAGGCTTTATTATTGACGGTGACCGTATTCTTACCAATGCTCATGTTGTCTCGAATGCCACTTTTATTGAAGTGCAAAAGCAGGCAGAAACCAAGCGATATGAGGCAAAAACTGTTTCTATTTCTCATGAAGCTGATCTTGCTATCATTACATTAAAAGAGAAAAGCGCCACTTTTTTTAAGACTAAAAAATTAACATTTGGTGGATTACCTGAACTTCAAAAAGAAGTATCAACGTTTGGATATCCAACGGGCGGTTCTGGGCTTAGTGTCACTAAAGGCGTCGTTTCTCGAATAGAACGAAGCTCCTATGTTCATAAAGGAAAAAGCTTCATATCTGTACAGATTGATGCTGCTATTAACCCGGGTAATAGCGGTGGCCCAGTGCTTTCAAATGGCAAAGTAGTAGGGGTTGTGATGCAATCAAGAACGCTTTCTCAAAGTATTGGCTATATGATTCCTGTACCTGTTATCAGTCATTTTTTAGATGACATTGAAGATGGAGACTATGACGGATATCCTTCCTTGGGCATTGATGTTGAAAAAATTGAAAGCCCCGCTATACGTGATTTGTATGGCCTTAAAGATGAGCAATCAGGGGTGTTGGTGACTTTAGTTTATCCCGGCACTCCTTCGACAGAAGTTTTGCGTAAAAATGACATTATTACCACTATAGATGGCCATAGCATAAGCAATAATGCCAAAACTGAATTGCGTCATAAAGAGCTAATCAACTTCAATCATTATGTCGATATGCACCAGCTAGGTGATGAAATTAAGTTGACTATTATTCGAGAAGGCAAAGCACAAGACGTAACCGTCAAATTAAGCGAAACAGATGATGCCTTAAGGTTGGTAGGAGCAAAGCAGTTCGAGCGTCCACCGAGCTATTTTGTTTATGGTGGTTTTGTGTTTATGCCGCTAACATCTGACTATATTTCAGCAAGCAATGGTCGCTATTCTAGTGGGCTTGATGAAAATATTACCGTGCTAAAGCAATTTTGGCCTACCAAAGAAAGAACGCAAGCCGTTATTTTAACCAATGTATTGCCGGATGATAGCAACAAGGGCTTTCATAATATTGGTAATATGCTAGTTGATAAATTAAATGGTGAAAAGTTTAAAGATTTCAATGTGTTTTATAATATGTTGATGAAAGGTGATAGTGAATTTGTAGTGCTGGAAGATCAGTTTGGATTTCAGGTTGCTATTAACCGCAAGTTAGCTATTGAGAAACAGGATAAGATTTTAGAGCGTTATAGCATTGCTTCTGGTGAGTCCAAGGATTTAAAGGCACTG
>JAZGES010000037.1:0-2950 GCA_036478935.1 Thiotrichaceae bacterium | reverse complement strand
TAAAGTAGCGGAATCATCAACAATGCCACTATATTAATAATCTTGATCAAAGGATTAATCGCAGGGCCCGCTGTATCTTTGTACGGATCGCCTACAGTATCTCCAGTAACCGCAGCTTTATGAGCTTCTGAGCCTTTACCACCGAAGTGATCATCTTCAATATACTTTTTAGCGTTATCCCACGCACCACCACCCGTTGTCATAGAAATAGCAAGGAATAGTCCAGTGACGATCGTTCCTATCAATATGCCACCTAGTGCTTGTGCACCTAAGGTTAAACCAACAATCACAGGGATTAATACAGGCAACAAAGAAGGAATAATCATTTCCTTGATGGCTGATTTTGTCAGTAAATCTACCGCACGAGAGTAATCAGGCTTTTCTGTATAATCCATAATACCTGGCATTTCTTTGAACTGACGACGCACTTCAATAACCACTGCTCCAGCTGCACGCCCTACGGCTTCCATTGCCATTGCACCGAATAAGAACGGTATCATGCCACCAATAAACAAGCCGATAATGACCATATGATTGGATAAATCAAAGGTTAGATGTGTTCCTGTATGAGCAGCTAGACCATGAGTAAAATCAGCAAATAATACCAATGCCGCGAGAGCCGCCGAACCAATCGCATAACCTTTAGTTACCGCTTTAGTTGTATTGCCTACTGCATCTAACGCATCTGTTGTGGTACGTACATCAGCTGGCAAATTAGCCATTTCAGCAATACCACCCGCATTGTCGGTGACAGGACCAAACGCGTCCATTGCAACAACCATTCCGGTCATTGAAAGCATAGCGGTAGCAGCTATCGCAATGCCCACTAAACCTGCTAAGTTATGAGCAACGTAGATGCCCAAACAGATAACCATTACAGGAGCAGCAGTAGACTTCATAGAAATGGCAAGTCCAGCAATTACATTGGTTCCGTGACCTGTTGTTGACGCTTCTGCCAAGTGTTTTACTGGCTTAAACTCAGTTGACGTATAGTAGTCAGTGACTACAACCAATAAAGCCGTTACTACTAAGCCAACTAGTGCACTAAAGTAGACTGAGTTAGCTGTGTAAACTGTACCATCAATAGCTGTTATCCCACCCATTAACCATGTGGTCACTGGATAGAAGAAAATTGCTGCCAGTACACCAGAAACGATTAAGCCTCTATACAAGCCTTTCATTACTTTTCCATCATCGCCTACTGACACAAAGAATGTCCCAGCGATTGAGGCAATAATAGAAACAGCACCCAGTACTAATGGATAGATAACTGCATCACTACCTACACCAAAAGTAAGTGCTAAAAGCATAATAGTAGCGATAATAGTTACCGCATAAGTCTCGAATAAATCTGCTGCCATGCCCGCACAGTCACCAACGTTGTCGCCTACGTTGTCTGCAATTACCGCTGGATTACGGGGGTCATCCTCTGGAATACCTACTTCTACTTTACCTACCAAATCAGCGCCCACATCAGCACCTTTTGTGAAGATACCTCCGCCCAGTCGAGCAAAAATAGAGATTAACGATCCACCAAATGCCAACCCAATGAGTGGCGCTAGACTAGGCTCTCCGCCTTCTGGTCTGACCATGCCGAGGAAGAGTAAAAATCCAGTAACACCTAACAAGCCAAGACCAACAACCAACATGCCTGTTATTGCTCCGCCTTTAAAAGCGACTTGCATAGCGGGATTCAACCCGTTTCTAGCGGCTTCCGTAGTACGAACGTTAGCGCGTACAGCAACATACATTCCGATATAGCCTGCTAAAGCAGAGAAAATGGCTCCTATGAAAAAGCCCAGTGCGGTGAGTCCACCAAGCCAATACCAAAGGGCTATAAGTAGAACCACTCCAACAATACCAATAGCGGCAT
The DNA here is from genome assembly GCA_036478935.1 of Thiotrichaceae bacterium. Classification (GTDB taxonomy): domain Bacteria; phylum Pseudomonadota; class Gammaproteobacteria; order Thiotrichales; family Thiotrichaceae; genus HyVt-477. The sequence continues at coordinate 1,077 of JAZGES010000037.1, read as the reverse complement.
ATTGGCGTTTAAAGTACGCAGTAGAGCCATCTTGTATGGCGGTAGCGATAGCTTTCATTTCATCATTACCATCGGGCTTAGCTAACACCCATTTGATAGTATAAAAACCATACCCTAATGCTGCAAACGAGCAGACTAGTGCAATAATAAGACCCAATGACATATAACATTCTCCATGATGTTGAAAGGTATTAAGAGTTCTTTACGGAAGCCTAGATGTAGGGTGACAACCTTTACATATGACTAAATTCGAATTTCTTAAGCTGAGTAAACTAGTCCTACAGTATCTTGATAGTAATTACTTAATATTAATATACGTTAGGAACATAAATATTAGTACATACCGTAGAATTTGTTAGTAGGAAAATACTTGACCTTTATCAATTAATCAATCAGATTTAATGACAGGGATCATATAAATTTATTAAATAGATAGTTTTGACTCAAAGATAAGCTGATCTGCTTATGAGTTAAACTAGTACTCAGCAACCTAAGTTTGATGGATACAGAGCAGACCAGAGTGTTCAAAATAGGCATGGCTTGCAGACATGGTTGTTCCCTCGTCAAGAGTCATAACACAGTATTGTTGGAGTACCAGTGGTGTTTTTAGCTTAGGAGTATTTCTGTAAATATCTTAGAAATATCAGTAGCACTTGAGGTAATACCAAAATCACGACACTGAGTAATCTCAAGGTTTTGATAACCGCAAGGGTTGATATAACTGAAAGGGGTTAAGTCCATATCAATATTGATACTTAACCCGTGGTAGCAACGACCTCTGCTGACTCGTAGCCCCAATGCCGCTATTTTCTTACCTGAAACGTAAACTCCCGGCGCATTTGCGTCACTATTAGCTTTAACACCGTAGCCCTTAAGCAGGGTAATGACACTATCTTCAAGATGATGAACCCACTCTTTAACACCTATCTTACTTCGTTTAAGGTCTATTAACGTATAAACAATAAGTTGCCCAGGACCGTGGTAGGTTACTTGTCCGCCCCTATCTATTTCTACAATAGGAATGGGTGAAGGCTTAAGGATATGCTCTCTTTTGCCATTGCGACCAAGAGTAAATAC
>JAZGES010000036.1:0-13953 GCA_036478935.1 Thiotrichaceae bacterium | reverse complement strand
GGTAACAGATATCCAAATTCACTTAGCACACTACAAGGCATGATTTCTTGAGACTCAGACTGTAAGTCTTGCTGATAGCGCTTGTTCCATCGCATTGAAATATTCTTATTCATATGTAAAAAGGCTTATATATAAAACGGGTTATTAAAAAACAAGGAGTTCAATGCTATGCTCTTACCATACATAAACAACATAATTAACGGGAATTATAAATGGAAATCGAAGTAGACGGTAAAATGATTGAGCTTTCAGAAGCTGGCTGGCTAATGAACCTTGATGAATGGACTGAAGAAATTGCAGTGAAAATTGCAGCTGAAGTTGAAGGTATTGATGAATTAACAGAAGAGCATTGGGATATTATTAACTTATCTCGTGAAGCTTTTTATGAGAATAGCCAAGTTGCTGAGCCTCGCAAGTTCATGAAAATGATGAAAACTAAATTCGGAAAAGACAGAAGCACTAATAAATACATCTTCAAGTTTTTCCCTAAAGGTGGCTTGATCAAGTCAGCTAACAAAATCGGTGGACTACCTCGCCCTAAAGGCTGTAGTTAAATGTAACTACTCAGCTCACCCCCTACTTTGCCCAATAGTTTCGTTGAAAGTGCTCAAGTACGCCCCACAAGGATGTGGGAAGTGCAGATATTGCAGGAGCAAACATCTGCTACCTATACATTCGGCGCTTTCATCTTACTCTTGAACAAAGTAGAGGGAATCTGAGCAGTTACGAATACTGCTGAATAGTTATATTCGCCCTTTGTTCAATAGGGCGAATTTAATAATGTCATGCAAGCACTTCTCTTGCTTTCTTACTATCTTTCTTAATCTGCAACATCAAGTCATCAAAACTCTCAAACTTCTGTTCTGGACGCAAGAACTGAACCAACTCCACACACACTTTTTTCCCATACACCTCTTGGTCAAAATCAAAAATATGTGTTTCTAAGCGTGTTTCCAAACCTGAAACCGTAGGTCGATTGCCTATATTCGCCACTCCAATTAATGCTTTTTCAGATAAACCATGAACTTTAACAGCATAAGCCCCCCTAGCTGCCACAATATCTTCTGGCAAAGACTGATTGAGCGTTGGAAAACCAATAGTACGACCACGCTTATCACCATGACGTACACGCCCAGACAGCTGATACTTATCAACTAATAGCTCATTTGCTGCGAAAACATCACCTTTTGATAAATGCTTACGAACTAGTGTACTACTTACTCTCTTACCATTTTGCTGAATAGTCGCTGTATTTGAAACCTCCATCCCAAATTGTTTGCCCACCCTAGAAAGCATTTCAAAATCACCTCGACGTTGCTTGCCAAAACGAAAGTCATCACCAATCACTAAATATTTTATATTTAAACGCTCTAGCAAGATCTCTTTGATAAAATCTTCAGGCTCCATTTCACTTAGCACTTGTGTGAAATTAAGGCAGACGAATTCATCAATGCCTAAACTATTTAAAATACGTGCTTTATCACGATAGGGGTAAATACGACCAGGTAAGTCCTTATGAAACTTCTGACTAAAAAATTCCGTTGGTAATGGCTCAAAACTTATCACACTTGTTAGACAGTTAAGACGACGCCCTTCTGCCTTCACCTGCTCAATAATTTTTCTGTGTCCTTTATGCAAACCATCAAAGTTTCCAATAGTCGCAACACAAGCTTTATGTTGTGAGTTACATGGCGTAGTACCTCGAATAAGCTTCATCTAGCTTGCACCCTAGCCTAAATCTGGAAAGTTATGTTGACGAAGGCCTTCATATACCATGATTGCAGCCGTGTTTGAAAGATTGAGGCTTCTAGAATCAGGCATAATCGGGATACGTAGCTTATGATTTTCATCCAAAGAATCTAGAACGGAGTCTGGCAAACCTCTGGATTCTGGCCCAAATAGAAAAACATCACCCGATTCGAACTCAGCCTGCGTGTGAAAGCGCTTCCCTTTTATTGTTAGCGCATAAATATTAGGCGTGGCGCCTAATGAATTAAGAAATTCTTTATAGTTTTCATGCTCATGAATAACAGCAATGTCACGATAGTCCATTCCTGCACGACGCAGGCGTTTTTCATCCAGAGAAAAACTTAAAGGATGAATCAAGTGCAAGCTACTATTTGTGTTAACACACAAACGCATAATATTGCCCGTATTGGGAGGAATTTCTGGTTCAAAAAGTGCGATATGGAACATAGTTGCACATCTTATTGAATTTTTCTGAAGTTGTCAGTTTCTTATCACAACTAGTGGTAGAAAATAGAGTGAAATATTAAATACCGTATGTCACAAAATACAACACACATTATAATAAATATATTTAATCTATTATTATAAGAATGACTACAACTCTAATTTGCTAATAAATTATTGCTTAGATGACAATCGTAGCTACACATATTGACTTACTACTACAAGTGATCACCACTTTTTTTATGACATATATCAACATCAGAGCCTAGCCTCCCATAACCTGTTAAATACTAATGAAAAGAGAGAATAGTTTTCGCTTTTACGGCAGTATATCTGCGACACAGGGCACACAAACCGAATTGATAAGCTTGTTAATCTGGCGTATAGTTTACGTTAACTGACCATGCATCAAACTACACGTTTGCATTGCATGCGAAATAACTTTTATTATTAGACTGTTTATCTAAGTCAAAATGAAATATCCGAATCTATTCACTAAAGATGAATAGACTTAGGTGTTACTGTTTTTAGATATGACATACCGGGCCAATCAAATGAATTCATATGCGCATTCGCTATATAAAACATTTAATGTTTTTTTTACAGCACTCTTGCTTTTATTATTAACTCAGTACTCACATGCCGCTATAACGATTGGTTCAGCCAGTCAGCAACAAGCTAAAACCTCGTCCATCAATTTTAATCATACTCTAGCCTCAGGCACAAACAGAATAATCGTTGTGGGTGTATCTATTGAAGGCAATGGAAATATAGGGAGAACTACTAGTATTACATACGCAGGCGTTGCGATGCATGTAATACCTAGCAGCCTTTCCTCTCTACTATCCAGTGGTTTTGCTATTAGCTCAGAGCTATTTTATCTTACAGATACTGAGCTGCCAGCTTCTGGCAGTCAGACTATTCAAATTACTCATGACGGTACTAATATCAACGCTGGTGCGCTTCAGCTAAATGGAGTGGTTCAGGGGAACCCTGAAGCGGTAGCTACCAATGCGATTAAATCACCTTCTAGCATCAGCGCAAGTATTAACACCTTAACCGCTAATACTTTAATTCTGGATGTGGCCGCTGGTGGACATCCGGATGATCGTGCTCAGTTAGCAGCTAATGCGGCTCAGACTAGTTTTTGGGGCACTAGTGCTTCTAGTAGTCAGGGCGGTGGTAGTACTCGTCAGGTCGGCGCTGCCGGAAATTATACTCAGCAGTGGGGTACTAACGGCATGAACCGCGCGGCTCTTTCCGTGGTGGCTTTTGCCCCTGCCGATGGCGGCACTCCGGTCAACCAACCGCCTGTATTAAACTCTATTGGTAATCAAACAATCCAAGAAGGTGTCACTCAAGTTATCACTATTTCCGCTACGGATCCGGATGGCGATGCATTGAACTTTAGTAGCCCTGCTCTACCTAACTTTGCTAGCTTAGTTGATAATGGTAATGGTACGGCGACTCTTACTCTGACACCTCAAATCGGGGATGCGGGTAGCTCTAATATTACTATTACGGTGACTGATCCTACTAATACGCCTGTCAGTGAAACCTTTAGCGTTGATATCGCAATGAGCACTTCAGGTAAACTTAACGATACGGGTATTACCACTTGTGGCGATTACGCATTTGATGCCGCAATTCAGGTTCACAACCAAGACATTGATTGTACTTTAGCCCCCGGCACTGACGGTGAGGGTGACCCAATTCCTGATGGACAAGATGGTCAAGTAGTTGTTGCTTCTAATTTTACAAAAATCAGTGCAACTGGAGACAAACTACCTGAATCAGCAAACGAATGGGCTTGCGTAAGAGATAATACAACAGGATTCATGTGGGAAGCTAAAACTACCAGCGGACTACATAGCAAAGATGATCAATATATGTGGTATGACCCCACTGCTCCCGTTGTAAATGGCTTTAGTGGGCAAGGATATCAGAAACCTAGTGATGCCTATTTAAATCCTTCTTATAGTGATACTACAATAGATGGTTATTTCGACTTCAGAGGACAAGACGACACTCTTTGTGCTGATGCAAAAGGATCTGCATATCCAGTCGCTAATTGTAATATGTTTGACTTCTCAGCCAAAGTTAATGAAGAACAACTTTGTGGCATAACTGGCTGGAGAGTACCTGAGCGAGATGAACTACGCACACTAGTTTCTGTGGTTGATATGTCGACACTTCCTTCCAGACTACCTTCCACCAGTGCTACCTATTTCCCCAATACACTTGTATCAAAGAAAATATTGTTCTCCGGTGGGCCACGCGGCAGAGGCGTAGGTTATGCTCTTTCAGAAACAGCAGTAACACAAACCAATAAAAGCTGGATTATTTATTTTGGTGATATTGAAGTAGACCACGAAGTTAGTAAGCAAGAGCTTCGATATGTTCGCTTAGTCAATGGTGATGCTAAAAGTTCCTCATTCACAGTCTCAACGGATGGATTGACTGTAGCAGACAGTAAAACAGGACTAACTTGGAAACGATGTGTTGAAGGTTATAGCACTACAATAAGTAATGATTGTGTTACTGACGCCATGACGCAAAGTACCTTTACTTGGAAGGAAGCAATGGATAATACGGGACAATCATATGCTGGAAAAAGTGACTGGAGAGTCCCGAACTTAAATGAATTAGCTTCACTTCCTGACCTCACTGAGCAGTATCCAGCTATTAATGAGGCTGTTTTCCCAGGAACTCCAACATCTAATCCGGTTGTTACATGGACATCATCCATCCATCTTAGTAATGGCGCTAGAGCATGGGCAATTAGCTTTGATAATGGCGGGGATCGTAAGCGTGACAAGAATGTTGTCGCGAGAACCAGACTAGTCAGAGACACAGACTAGAAGTCTCTAGCTACAGGTTTAATACTTCTACAAGGATGTAGCTGTATATTGCATACACCTGAAAGAGAATAACCATTCAGTATGCTCATACTTACGCCTTCTATTCAAAAAATGTGCGCACCTATTATTTTGAGAGGAAATCCAAACATTAGGAGTATAGACCTAACTATCTAGTAACAAGTTAGTAGCACAAAATTATCTAATAATAGAATTTCGCAAGATATGAAATGAAACCGTATTGCTATTCAATAGTACATCACCATTCGCATTTCGAACTACTGCAAACATACTATGCGTGCCACGATCCAGCCCTTGCAAACTTGCCGATAACGACTTGCTATCTTCCACCATCTTTTTTCCATCTACATAGACAAAAACAGTATCTGTTTTTTTAAGTGCTGGGGACAATTGAAAGGCGACTGTAATATTGCCATCATTGGCACGTATCGCTTCATCGTCCTTAGGATAGGTCACATTGAAGGTTTCATAGCCTTTGCTATCATCTTCTTTAGCTGGCTCTTCAGTTGCTTTCTTTTGGTTGACCTGGATAGTAGTGGGATCTTTATAGCCAGGAACAATCGTTAGCTCTTGAGTTTTAACTTCTTTGGCTTTGCTATGATCCGTAGGATTATCGCCATAGACTGTTTTTCCACTCGCATCTTTCCATGAGTAGATTTTTGCGAAACCACTGGAAACAGTAGTAGAAAAAAGAGCAATACTCAGTAATATAATAGGTACACGCATTACATTAGACCTTTGGGGTTCTGACAATAGCACCAGCCTAGCACTAAACAGTTTAGAGTAGTCAATTAACCGATAAAGCAACAAGTTGAGCAAATAACAGGCATGTTATTTGTAAAGTTAGATATTCCACCTCAGTGAAAGTCTTAATGAAATATTGATGTTCAGAGCTACGTCAGAACTATTCTAATGCGTTCTGCTTATAGTGAACCGAGCCAGTTCTTCCAAGGCCACTTTAAAGTCATTCTGTTCGAGGCAGGAGAGGCTCTCTATAGCCATTTGAACTTCACGTTCAGCTATTTTTTGGGTATAGGTGAGAGAGTCTGTTGCTTTAATAATCTTTAATATTTCATCTAAGTTACTGCTACCCCCCCCCTCTTCTATCGCCTTTCGTATGAGCTGTGCCGCAGCGCCAGAACTGCGTTGCAGAGCAATAATAAGAGGAAGAGTCGGCTTACCTTCAGCAAGGTCATCACCAATATTTTTACCCAGCTCTTCGGCTGAGGCGCTGTAATCCAAGATATCATCAACTAACTGAAAAGCAGTACCCAGATGCATTCCGTATAGTGCAATTGAGGCTTGCTCTTCTTCTGGCAGTTCTGCTAAGACTGCACCAATCAAACAAGCAGCCTCAAAAAGCTTTGCTGTCTTGGAATAAATAACTTCCATGTAACGCTCTTCGGTGGTGTCTGCATCGTTGCAATTCAATAACTGTAGTACTTCACCTTCAGCAATCGTATTAGTAGTATTGGCAAGAATCTCCATAATACGCATCATGCCGACATCTACCATCATTTCAAAAGCGCGAGAGTAAAGGAAATCACCAACCAAAACGGCGGCTTGATTACCCCATACATTATTAGCTGTTTCTTTACCTCGACGTAGATCAGATTCATCCACCACGTCGTCATGCAATAAAGTTGCGGTATGAATAAATTCCACTATAGCTGCCACATCCACGTGATGCTCGCCTTTATAGCCACAGGCACGCGCAACTAACAGGGCAAGCAACGGGCGTAAACGCTTGCCTCCGCTATTAATAATATAAGTGCTTAGCTGATTGACTAGGACAACTTCTGACTGCAATCTACGTTGAATCAACGCATTTACAGCTTCCATATCACTAGCAGCCAGCTTATAAATTGAATTAAAATCCATTGAGTATAAATTTATTCAGCGATTGCTTTAGGGTTAATTTTAGAGTAAATAGGTAAACAGTAGCGCATGCTAGGTAGATGCTGTGATGGTGTCAAGTATTATACCCTCTACAGTGACATTCATCACTTTGAATAGTTATCAATGCAACTCAAAAAAGCTTCACATTTTTTTTAATGATCTTCTTGATAGAAGCTTGATTCACACGTTGAATTTCAATATGAATGGTTTCGCCTTGTTTCTTATCCAATAAGTTTATCTTAACATCTCCAGAATTAGATACGTTTATACCATCAATAGAGATGATATTATCTCCTTTTTTAATTCCAGCTTTATGTAACTTTGACACACTTGTTACTAAAACACCGTTTGGAGAGGACTCCATGACTATGCCAATTTTACCTGCAATAGGTAATTCTGACTGACCCGACTGTAAAAGAAAATCAACTTGTGAAATATCTTCAGGAAGGTCGTTAACAATAATCACGTTAGACAAGTTTAAGCGATCAGGAATTGCTTGGCGTACTACATGACCAGAGCCAGCCAACAACACCATTTTATTAATCTTAGCTGATTTAATAGCCTTGGCGGCATTGGCTGCCATACTGGCATCCCAAGCTAATTGAACATCAATAAAGTTATCAAGTTTTTTTTGGTTCGCATGAAAAGTGCTTGAATGCTGCTGATAAACTGCTGTCAATCTATCTCGATAGGCTTGGCTAGCTTTTATGGCTTTAGGCAGTTTCCGCCTATCCCCTGCACTTAATCCGGCAATTCCATTTTTACTGATTTTTTTGGTTAGCTCTTTAGGCGCATTTAGAGCAATTAAAGGGATTTTATTTTCTTTAGCATAATGGAAAATTTCGCGATAGAGACGAAAGTCATAGCGCCAACGCTTATACCATTGAGTTTCCTTTAGCATCTGCGCATCAGTCAGCCTACCTGCCACATAATCATCTAATGCTTTCTGGTAGGGGCTTTGCACAAATTCAAGACCAATACCCATACCTTTTTTTGACCAATGAGGGTGTAGTGCCTTTATTACTGCCAACTGGTTCTGATGATCACCATAGGAAGTGTGGCTTTCACCAACCAGCACTACCTGCTGCTGAATCAATACAGGAAGAATAGACTCAAGATTGGTATTCTTACGAACATCTAGAACCTCTATTGTTCTAATTTTTTTATTATTTTCGCCCTCATTATTTTGCTGTTTGATCTTTGATAAAGGGGCACACGCACTAATACTCGCAACCAGCAGTAAAAGACAAAAATGTCTAATAATAGTCATTAATCGCATTACCTATACGCTGTAGAGTTTCAGTAAACAGATCCTCATCTTCTTGCAAAAGAGTCATTCGAAATCCTGTCAAATCACTCCCAAACCCCGACAGAGGTACCACACAAACCCCTTCAGCTCCCATCAACTCATAAGCAAATTGAAAATCGGCAGCCATTGGCTCTTTTTCTAACCGATCAAGTTCCAAACGAACCTCTTTATTTTTCGACTCTAAAGTAGAGTATGGCAAATCAAGTAACTCTATCACCAAGTAAAATACCCCCTTGGGTTTATTGAGTCGTACATGCGGCATTCCTTGAAAAAAGAGGTCTGCTTCATCGGCACGTTGTTCGTACTTTGCAATACGTGATTCCAACATCGCTGGATACTGTTCATGACTATAGATGGAAGGGAGTATCTTCTGAGGCAGTGCTGTTGAACAAACCTCCAACATTTTTGCTAATAAGATGACATGAATATAGTCATTAAAAGCTTGGTCTTTTTCAGCATTGTAGACCTCAATCCAACCACACCGTGAACCCGGCCAAGGTACGTCTTTGCTGATTCCTTTCATACTGATACCGGGCACATCACCAATAATCTCGTACAACAACGTGGTCTCAACGCCTGGGAATGTCATGTGATGGTAGATTTCATCAAAGATCAAAAAGCAATCATATTTTTTTGCAATCGCTACTATTTTCTCTAGAGTTTCTCTTTGATATACACTGCCAGTAGGGTTGTTAGGATTAATAACCAGAATCGCCACGATTTGTTCATTAAATCGAACATGGTTTTCTATTTCTTCTATATTCGGCTCCCAGTTATTTTCAGGATCTAAGGCATAGGAAATAAAATGGCAACCCGCATGCATTGCTTCTGCTGTTGCATGTGAGGGATAGGTAGGGGAAGGAACTAGTACACGGGCTTCTTTAGGGAGGTTATTTAGAATCTTATTAATTGCTTCACCCAAGCCATTAAAAAACAGAATGTCATCTAATGTGCAAACCTTATCACTGGAGAAGTTCTCAAGTACATATTTGCGAGCGTTGATATCACCTCTTGAATCAGTATAACCATAGGTGGAGGTATCAGCGACATGCTCACTGAGAATGCCTTTCATCCAGTCAGGAATTTCTTCACCGGATGCAACGGGATCGCCAATGTTTTCCCATATCATTTCAAAATTGGCAAGCTTTTCAAACTTTTTACCAATTTCAACGACTTCCCTGATGGGGTATCTTAGAAGGCTATGTTCAGTGCGGAGTAAATTTTGTCTCACAATGGCTCTTTGTTAGCGTTTCTGGAAAGAGTTGATGATAACAAACCAAGCTCAATCCAGAAAGTTTAAGTGCCACTCTAAAGCTAATAGTAGCTAGAATAACTCTATTTTTCTTTAGCAGGTCGTGCCGCTTTCTTACGCTCGTGCTCTTTTAAGAAGCGCTTTCGGATACGGATATTCTCAGGAGTCACTTCGACCAGCTCATCGTCATCAATAAACTCAAGTGCTTGCTCAAGCGTCATACGAATCGGCTTAACCAGTATAAGATTTTCATCAGTTCCTGCTGCACGAATATTGGTTAGCTGCTTTGCTTTTAATGGATTGACCACTAAGTCATTATCGCGACTATGGATACCTACCACCATACCTTCATAAATTTCTTCACCATGACCTACAAATAGCTTACCGCGTTCTTGTAGATTGAACAGTGCATAAGCCAAAGCCTTGCCTTGCCCATTAGCAATTAACACGCCACTGCTACGCTGACCGATTTCACCCGCCTTATATTCACCGTAGTGATCAAAGCTATGGTACTTCAGACCCGTACCGGAAGTAGCTGTCATAAATTCTGTCTGGAAACCAATTAAACCTCGTGAAGGAATGATGTATTCAAGGCGTACTCGACCTTTACCATCTGGCTCCATATTCTTAAGCTGACCGCGACGATCACCCAACCTTTCCATTATCGTGCCTTGGTGTTCAGCTTCTATATCAATGGTTAAGTCTTCATACGGCTCCTGCATTTCACCATCAACCTCTTTGATGATAACTTCAGGACGCGATACAGCAAGCTCAAAACCTTCACGACGCATAGTTTCAATCAAAATACCTAGATGTAGCTCACCACGACCAGACACTCTGAACTTATCTTTATCGTCCATCTGCTCGACACGTAACGCCACGTTATGCAGTAATTCTTCATCTAAACGATCATTAATATTCCGCGAAGTAATCAACTTTCCTTCTTTACCTACAAACGGAGAATTATTGACTTGGAACGTCATCGTTACCGTTGGCTCATCAACGCTGAGAGGAGGCAAGGCTTCTATATGATTAGGATCACATAGCGTATCTGAAATATACAGCTCATCCATCCCGGTAAAGGTAATAATATCACCTGCTTGTGCTTCGGGAACTTCTACACGCTCAAGACCGTGGAAACCATGGATTTGCAATATACGTCCACTTCTAACCTTGCCTTCTGTATCTATAACTTTAACAACAGAATTCTTGGCAACTCGACCTTTCTTGATTCGACCAATTCCGATCAAACCCACATAAGAATTATAATCAAGCGAACTAACTTGTAACTGGAAAGGAGCATCGGGGTCAACATCAGGATGTTCAACATTATCTACAATTGATTGAAACAGCGGGTTCATATCACCTTCGGTAACATCAGCATCCAATCCAGAATAGCCATTCAAAGCAGACGCATAAACAACGGGAAAGTCTAGCTGCTCATCCGTTGCACCCAGCTTGTCGAATAGCTCAAATGTTTGATCTAAAGCACGATGAGGATCAGCACCGTTCCTATCAATTTTGTTAATCACTACGATTGGCTTAAAGCCCATATCGAAGGCTTTTTGCGTCACAAAACGTGTCTGAGGCATGGGGCCATCAACAGCATCTACAATAAGCAAAACACTATCAACCATTGATAGTACACGCTCTACTTCACCACCAAAGTCCGCATGACCTGGCGTGTCCACGATATTGATACGATAGTCTTCCCACGTAATAGCCGTGTTTTTAGCCAAAATTGTGATGCCACGCTCTTTCTCTAACTCGTTAGAATCCATCATGCGCTCGCCATGATCAGCACGATCGCCTAGTGTTCCAGACTGTTTTAGTAGCTCATCAACTAACGTTGTTTTGCCGTGGTCAACGTGGGCGATGATGGCAATATTTCTTAAATTTTCAATCTCAATTTTTTACTCGTAATTTTTTGGATGCGCGATTATACTCGCTATAAGTATATTAGTACATTGTTATATTTATAACTATTTCGTTTCTTTGGATAAACTTAAATGACGTTGAATACATCACATTATGACAAGGTGGGCGGTGATAAAGGCGTTCGGAAATTAGTAGATAGGTTCTATGATTTAATGGATGACCGAGAGGATGCAACTACATTAAGAAATCTGCATGCAAAAAGCCTGAAAGCCTCTCGCGACAAACTATACCTCTTCCTATCTGGCTGGTTAGGTGGACCTTCCCTATATATTGAAAAGTATGGACATCCGCGGCTACGACAACGGCACCTGCCCTTCAAAATCACTTCTTTAGAACGCGATCAATGGGTAAGTTGCATGAGCCAAGCTCTTGATGAACAAATTGACGATCCGCTACTACTAGAAAGTATGAAACTATCTTTCTATAAAGTGGCTGACCATATGCGAAATACGGAAGATGACTAAAGGAATTCTGGCAGCTTACTCAATGAATAAGTTACCAGAACCCTTAGGACTGGATACAAAATAAGGTCCCAATCTACACAGCCTTTTTAGCGTAGCTTAGGATGTTATTTAATTTCCAGCCCTTAGACTGATATTACTGAACCATCTATATCCACTAAAGCGTTATTTCCTACTTCATGGATATAACTAGCAAATAAAGAATTGTCTTCACTTTTATCAAGAGAAAAGAACTCCCCTGAAATAACATTTTTATCTTTCTGACAAGATAAAAAAACAATCAACCCATCAACAGCATAACTTAGCAATTTTTGAGCGAACTTACCTTGAAACGCATCCCAGATTTTTACGCTATCATCACTAGTCAACAGGTCAATTTCTTTTGAAATTAAGTTGCACTCCTCATCATCTTGAAATACAACTGTAAATTTAGAATTATTTTCAACCAGCTGACTATTGTTATAGTTATTATTAATTATAAACATTTTTTAGCCCCTCTAAGCCTTACCCTATAACACTCTCCATGAAGGGTAGCTTAACTAGATTGACTATTTTATATGCAGAAGTTCTTGCAAACTATCGCCTGTTAATTCGTATGCTTGACCAAAACCCATCACAAAGCGACCTGACTCTGGTGTCAAACGAAACAGAATAAAATCGGGCAAATCTCGTAAAACACTAACTACATTACCAAAACTTTCTGCAAACTGATCCAGCAACAATGAATAGCTTTGTTCTTCGATTAGAACTCTTTCTACCTGACATTGGTAAGTTACTCGGGTACGAGCAAATATCTGTTTGGTGTCTTGCTCGTCTAAAGTCAGCAGGATGGCTACAGCTGGATTCTCTATTAGATCTTGAGTATGGCTCGCTAATTGACTTATAAAAATATAATAAGTCCCGTGCTCATCTCGTATATAAGGGGCATAACTGATATTGGGCAAGCCATTAGATCTAATGCTTGCTATTTGAAGTGTGTGAACATCGGTTAGCAGTTGCTGCAATGCTTCCTCAGGTGAACGACTCATCTTTCTTCTCCTTGAAAGCTAGTACTCTAAGCTTGAGAAATACGGGCATATGAAAGGATTTAAAACTCTGCTTTTAGTTGCCTTGATAATAGCTCCCTTACGGCATCTTGGGGGGAAAGATTTTTATATAGTATGCAATGAACCTGTTGGCAAATAGGCATTTCAACCCCTGAATTCTCCGCTAACAAGTGTATAGAGTGGGAAGACTTGAGACCTTCTACAGCTTGACCAATTTCTTCTACAGCCTCCTGAATACTTTTGCCCTGCCCAAGTGCCAATCCTAAACGCCTATTTCTTGATTGATTATCGGTACAAGTCAACACCAAATCACCCACACCTGATAGCCCCATTAAGGTTTCTTCGTGAGCACCCAGCTTCTTTCCCAAACGCCTAATTTCTGCCAAGCCACGGGTAATTAACGCAGCCCTTGCGTTTGCACCAAAACCCAAACCATCTGAAATACCAGCAGCTATTGCTAGTACATTTTTTATAGCTCCACCTAGCTCTACACCCATTACATCGTCACTGGTGTATACGCGGAAATTGCCACCTTGAAAAGCACGTGCAATAACGGTTGCTAACTCAGCATCATTCGAAGCAGCCGTCATCGCTGTTGGCAATCCTTTTGCAACTTCCAAAGCAAAAGTTGGCCCTGAAACAACAGCATAAGATCGATTGGGGAGTTCTTCTTTGACAATCTGGTGTAATAGTTTACCTGTCCCGACTTCTATGCCTTTTGTTGCCCAGCAAATGGTGTGCTTCTCCGGCAATAAAGGGCTCAACTTTTGTAATAAATCACGGAAGCCATGGGAGGGAACAACAATAAGCTGATAACGGGAATGGTGAACCATATCCTCAAGGCTAGAGGTACAGTGTAAGTTTTTTGGGAATGTTATGCCGGGTAAGTAGCGAGTATTTGCACGATCAAGAGCTAGCTGCTCCATGTGCTCTGGAAGCCTCCCCCAAAGGAGAACCTCAATACCGTTTCGAGCCA
>JAZGES010000035.1:0-3189 GCA_036478935.1 Thiotrichaceae bacterium | reverse complement strand
ATTATTCAACTCACCAAGCGTGCAGCACATAATGAGAAAGAAGCGTTATTTCAGCTATCTCACGAGGTATTCCATAGCCTCATACCCACAGGAGGAAATGATGCCACGTTCTTTGAGGAAGGGCTCGCCACGTATTTTTCAATCACAGCCACAAGAAAAACAGGCATTGATATAACGCCTAACTACATTGCATCGAAAAAATACCGCAAAGCTTATAATTTAGTAAAAGCTGTCTACCAGGCTCACCCGGATGCAGGCAAAAGGATAACCGCTTTTCGTAAAAAAGGGATTCATCCTTCCGCACTCAACAGAAAACACTTAATGACTATTTTCCCTAAGCTTTCCCCATCTATTGCGAAGCAACTAGCCCGTAAGTTTAAAACCAGTCGGTGAGCCACCTGACACCTCTAAGCGCGACACATTGCGATAGCCTTGAGGCAATAACTTCCCTCTTCGACCTCGCTCACCTTTATATTCCTCAAGCTCGGCTTGCTGAATAGTTTTGTGTTTTCGACCCGCATGAACAATCAATTGCCCCTCTGCTGGTATAACTACCAAAGAAACAACGCTTTCTTCACCTGCTTTTAACGCCTTAGCTGGGATGTTTATTATTTTATTTCCTTTGCCCTTTCCTAGCTGAGGTAAATCACTCAGGGGAATAACTAACAGATGTCCCGCACTAGTTACCGCCGCAACCCAACTATTCTCTTTTTCTTCAATCAGATAAGGTGCTAGAACCTTTGCACCTTTCGGTACGGTTAGCGTGACCTTTCCCGCTTTAGTTCGCGTCTGCATATCAGACAAGTTACAAATAAATCCGTACCCATAAGAACTAGACATTAAGTAAGAAGCTTCATTCTTACCCATAAAAACACTCATAAAAGTGGCATTGGCGGGGGATGAAAAGCGCCCTGTTACCGGCTCACCCTGCCCTCTTGCAGAAGGTAAACTGTGCGCTAACAAGGAATAAGTTCTACCGGTACTATCAAGCAATACGACTTGTTGGTTTGAACGCCCTCTTGCCGATGTGAGGTATTTATCACCTTGTTTGTAATTCAGTGAAGTGGCATCAATTTCATGACCTTTCGCTACCCGGATCCAGCCCATTTTCGACAACACAACAGTAACCGGCTCAGAAGGAAGTAGTGCGGTTTCATCAAGCGCTTGTGACACTTCGCGCTCTACTAGAGGAGATCGCCTGTCATCACCGTATTTTTCAGCGTCTTCTTCCAACTCTTTTCGAATCAATGTGGTTAACCGACGAGGTGAATTCAATAAGGCTTCAAGCTTATCTCTTTCTTCTGCTAACTCTTCTTGTTCGCCTCTGATTTTCATCTCTTCAAGACGAGCAAGATGGCGTAGTTTTAAATCAAGAATGGCTTCTGCCTGTGGATCAGACAGTGAAAACCGTTCTATTAAGACAGGTTTAGGCTCATCGTTATTACGAATAATCGCAATCACTTCATCGATATTCAGAAAGGCGATTAATAAACCTTCTAAAATATGTAAGCGTTTACGTACTTTATCTAGTCGCCATTCCAAGCGACGAATCACGGTTTGACGACGAAACTCCAACCATTCCACTAAAATAGTTTTTAGATTTTTAACAGCAGGTCGACCATCCGTACCAATCATATTTAGGTTAATACGATAGTTTTTCTCAAGATCGGTACTAGCAAACAGGTGAGACATGAGTTGTTCAATATCAACTCGATTTGATCGCGGTGTAATCACCAAACGTGTTGGATACTCATGATCCGACTCATCACGAAGATCATCAACCATAGGTAGCTTTTTGGCACGCATCTGCTCAGCAATTTGATCCATAATCTTACTGCCGGAGACCTGATAAGGCAGCGCAGTGATAATCACATCACCATTTTCACGCTCCCATCGCGCACGCATTTTGATTGAGCCAAGCCCTTTTTCATACATAGCCACAAGATCTTTACGTGGTGTAATGATTTCAGCTTCTGTGGGGTAGTCTGGGGCTAAAATATATTCGCTTAGCTCATGGATATCAGTGGTCGGTGTTTTTAGCAAAGCCACGCAAGCTTTAACCACTTCTCGCATATTGTGAGGAGGAATATCAGTAGCCATTCCTACCGCAATTCCCATACCACCATTTAACAAGATATTAGGAAGACGAGCAGGTAATAAAGAAGGTTCCTGCAATGTACCATCAAAGTTTGGCTCCCAATCAACCGTGCCCTGCCCTAACTCTTGTAACAAGACTTTGGCGTAGGGCATTAATCTCGATTCGGTATAACGCATAGCAGCAAAGGATTTAGGATCATCTTGCGAACCCCAGTTACCTTGCCCATCAACCAACGGATAGCGATAAGAAAAGGGTTGCGCCATTAACACCATAGCCTCATAACAAGCAGTGTCACCATGTGGATGAAACTTACCTAATACATCACCTACTGTTCTCGCAGATTTTTTATGTTTAGATGCAGCTGACAAACCCAGCTCGGACATCGCATAAATAATACGTCTTTGTACTGGCTTTAAACCATCACCTATATTGGGCAATGCGCGATCCAAGATGACGTACATTGAATAATCAAGGTACGCTTTTTCTGTGTAATCTTGCAGTGGGAGTGACTCTATTCCATCGTAATTCATTGACTTACCTATTTATACAATCCGGTTATACCATTCTTCTATCCGGTAACTAACTAGTACATCAACCAATTCAAAATATCGATCTCAGTAGCAACCAAGCGAATACTAGAATAAAACACCTGATTATCCTAATCCAATGTTTTGCACAGTCTTTAATAACTCCACTTATCAATTAAATCAATAAGGTCATCGTGCGCCGGCACTATTCAATACTCGCTTATCGAATCTCGCTTATCGAATATAGGATTAATGCCATAGAGATAAACTATTCGAAGCTAGATACACAGCATATCGACTTCCATGTGATGAACCATGCAGGCGGGCTTGTAGGAAAAACTAACAAAGAACCAGCCGATAAGTTACGAAGCTTTGAAGGCGGACAGTTAATCAATAGCAGTAGCAATTTGCTTCCAGCAAATGATCAAGGCCATTTCCTCTCGGGTGTCAATAGATTGACATGCTATTTTTTGTTATAACTAGGGTATGTCTTGTAACAAACTCTACATTTATTTTCTGACTTTGTGCTGTAGCCTATTTTATCTTGAGGTTGCTTATTCCAAA
>JAZGES010000034.1:0-8542 GCA_036478935.1 Thiotrichaceae bacterium | reverse complement strand
TGCTGCACTCACACCACTTTTTTCACGTCCGGCAATAGGATGACCTAGAATAAACCGAGGAGGCAATGATCCAAAAACATTCTCAGCTGCTTTTTTCACACAGTCTTTTGCACTCCCCCCATCGGTGATAATAGCGTGTTCTGAAATATGATCTTTAATAGTCTTAAGAATAGGTTGCATAGCACCAAGCGGCACAGCTAGGAAAATAACATCAGCCCCTTTTACCGCTTCAGTAGCATCTGTTGTAAAGTCATCAATGACTCCTAGCTGTTTTGCTTCCATTAAATGTGCTTCGTTACGGCTACAGCCAATCACTTCTTTACAATAACCAGCCTTACGCAACGACATTGCTAAAGAACCACCAATTAGGCCTACGCCAAAAATACATAAGCGATTAATCATCTGATAACACCTTGTTAATTGCAGTGATACAACGTGTGTTTTGTTCTTCTAGACCAACAGTGATGCGTAAGTGATGAGGTAAATTATAATTAGCAATGGGGCGTACAATGACTCCTTCTCTTAACAAGCCTTCATAAACTTTATTAGCATCTAATCCCACATCTACACAGATAAAATTACCTACTGATGGAATATAAGACCACTCATTTTTGTGACAGGCTTGCTCCCATTGAAGTAAACCTGCTGTATTGACTTGCACACTCATTTGCAATTGTTCTAAGTCATCTAAAGCCGCAGTAGCCGCAGCCATTGCAATAGAGTTAACGTTAAAAGGCTGTCTCACACGATTTAACAAATCAGCTATTTGTGGGTTGGAAACAGAATAGCCAATTCTCAAACCTGCTAATCCATAAATCTTTGAAAAAGTACGAGTCACAATCAAGTTAGGATAATGCTCAAGCCATTGCATCGTATCGGGATATTCTTCCTCGGTGACATACTCAAAGTAGGCTTCATCAACTACTACAATGATGTGTTCTGGAACCCGTTGCATAAAGCTTTCTAGCTCATCGGACGACATCCATGTTCCGGTTGGGTTGTTAGGGTTTGCGATAAAAACAACACTAGTGTTGTCATCGATTAATGCCAGCATGGCATCAAGGTCGTGGCCATAAGGCATCGAATGGGTGACTGGATGGGCAGTAGCTACCTTCGATTCAGCGCCTACCGCTTGTGTAACAATAGGGTAGACAGCAAAGGCATGTTCAGAGAAAACGGCATTACGACCTTCACTCAAAAAACATCGCGCTATAAGATCTAAGACATCATTAGAACCATTACCTAAAGTGACTTGTTCTGGCGTGACAGATAATACTTCAGCCAGTTTGTCCTTCAAACTAAAGCCACCGCCATCCGGGTATAAATGCAGTGTTTGTAAAGGATCTTGAATAGCTCGCAATGCATTTGAACTAGCACCTAATGGATTTTCATTAGAAGCCAGCTTTAATGTATTGGTTACACCAAGCTCACGCTCAAGTTCTTCAATAGGTTTACCGGGTTGGTAAGGGTGTAAGCCTTGAATGCCTTGCAAAGCAAGTGCTGAAAAATCTGTGTTTTTAGTCATGCTTGAGAGTATCGCAAGAATATCGTGTGGCTGTCCATTAAGCGGATAAACAAGATGCAGTTGTATGATGTTGTTACTCTTGTTTACTAATCATTCAACTCAATTAATTAAGTCCAACTAAGAATAAAAATGTCATTAGCGATTGTTTATAGCCGTACCAATGATGGTATTGATGCTCCACTTGTTAGCGTAGAAGTCGATATCGGTAATGGTTTGCCGAGTTTGTCGATTGTCGGGCTTCCGGAAACGGCGGTTAAAGAAAGTAAAGATCGAGTGCGTGCGGCAATTATCAATTCACGGTTTGATTTCCCTGCTAAACGTATTACGGTCAACCTTGCACCTGCTGATATCCCTAAAGATGGTGGTCGTTTCGACCTTCCTATAGCGCTGGGTATTCTGGCTGCAAGTCAACAGATCCCCATGGAAACTATTACTGATTATGAGTTTATCGGTGAGCTTTCATTAGGTGGGCAACTCAGAGGTGTGAAAGGAGTCTTGCCAACGGCATTTGCAGCTAAAACATCGAAGCGTAGTTTATTTGTGCCCAGTGAAAATGCGGATGAAGCCACACTAATTAGTGGTCTAGATGTCTACCCTGCGGCTCACTTAGGTCAGATCACGGCTCACTTATTAGGAATAGAAAAGATACTTCCTTATGAGTGCAAGGCCAGCTTACATGTGGCAAGTTACAAAGTGGATATGCAAGATGTGAAAGGTCAGTTACATGCAAAACGTGCATTGGAGATTGCTGCAGCTGGTCAACATAATCTCCTGATGGTTGGCCCACCGGGAACAGGGAAAACCATGATGGCTTCTCGACTAGCCACTATTCTGCCACCGATGACAGAAAAAGAAGCATTGGAAACAGCCACTATTGCTTCTATTAGTGACCAAGGTTTTCACGTTAAAAACTGGGGGCTGAGACCCGTTCGAGATCCACATCACACTTCTTCTGGCGTAGCATTGGTAGGTGGTGGTGCAAAAGTTAGACCCGGAGAAATTTCTTTAGCGCACAATGGCGTGCTTTTCTTAGATGAACTCACAGAGTTTGATCGCAAGGTATTAGATGTTTTAAGAGAACCATTAGAAAGTGGTGAAATCAGTATTTCAAGGGCTGCGCGTCAAGCTACCTATCCGGCTCGCTTTCAGTTTATAGCTGCTATGAATCCCTGCCCACAAGGCTATGATTGTGACTTTCGTGACAACTGCCAATGCACACCAGATCAACAAAAAAGACACCGCTCAAGGTTGTCAGCTCCTTTTTTAGATCGCATTGATTTACATATCGAAGTACCTCGGCTACCGCGTGAAGACTTACAGGGAGCGGCAACAGGAGAGACTAGTGAGGTTATTCGTAAGCGAATCATGGCAGCAAGAAGTCAGCAATACAAACGTCAAGGATGTAGCAATAGTGCTTTAGATAATGCAGGGATTGATAGTTACTGTCAGTTGAGTGAAATGGACAATGCTTTGTTATCAAAAGCAATGGATAAGTTTCGGTTATCGGCTCGTGCGTATCACCGTATTTTGAAAGTAGCACGAAGTATTGCTGATCTAGATGAAAGTGAATCTATCCAAACTCAACACCTAACTGAAGCCTTGGGATATCGTTCGCTTCCGTTCTTTGAAGCTTCTCAGAATGAAGTTAGATTTACTCGACAAGGTTAGGCTATTAATGAAAAGCATGACATGAAAAGAACAAAAAAATGAAATCCACTTTCTTGAGTCTCCTTTTTATAGCGGCTTGTTTGTATACCACAACAGCTACGGCATGGTTTGATTGCTATTGGCCTTATCGCTCAGATGTCACCATTACGGAGCAATCAGGAGGTGCGCTTACGGATTATCAAGTTGAACTATCATTAACTGCCAGTAGCTTCCATGCCAGCTATAGCTGGAGTGCAAATGGTGATGATATTCGCCTACTCGATACCAATGACTCTACTGAAATGGATTTTTTCATTGAAAGCTGGGATAGCGTTGCACAGACAGCAACCATCTGGGTAAAGATGTCGCTGATGGCAAATCAGACAAAAACCTTCTACCTTTACTACGGTAATACCGAAGCCAGCAATGTCTCCAATGCAGGTGTGACTTTTACAGAATCAGGGATTAAATTTCACACGCGCAACTCAACAGCTAACCCTACTAATAAAAGTGAGGCATATACTGCCTTTGATGCAGCCCCAGATGGCGTGGCTGGTTATGGCTGCTCCATCATTACTGACTTTACCAATATTAGTAATCACTCAGTGTATGCGCCGCCTTCTGTGAATATGAATTTTGGTGCTTACTCAGAAACATTTTTTGAAGTAACTGCTGGGGAAGTTGGGCTTTGGGAATTCCGCTATGGTGCTGATTTTGGAAGAGGTGGAGGGCTGTATGTAGATGGTGTTGCCTTAGATGAAAAATGGAATACTGATTTGTGGTGGGCTTATAACTGGGCAAATACGGGTGAGGTGTTACAGGGTTCAATTAGCTTGACTGCCGGTTATCACACACTAGAAGTGATTGGTTTTGAAGGCTGTTGTGATGGCGGTATTACGGTGCAATTTAAAAAGCCAGGTGATGTTTTCAGATCCTACAGTGATGCCAACATCAATGTGAATAGTCGTAAATGTCCTGTGACGGCACCGGCAATTGCCTATAGTAATCCATTGATTGAATTGCCGTCTATATCCATTACAAAGACTTCAACCGTGTTAAGTGATCCAGTACAAGGAACTAGTAATCCAAAGCGTATTCCTGGAGCCATTGTGCGTTACCTTATTGCAGTGAGTAACACAGGATCAGCGGCAGATGTTGATAGCATCAAGATCAATGACCCACTCCCCGCCAGTGTAAGGTTAATGGTAACGGCAGGGCATATTGGGTTTACTGATGGTTCACTCAGTAGTGGCTTGAGCTTCAGTTACAACCCACTCGATCATGCAGGTGATAATGTTGCCTTCTCTGATGACAATGGTGCTAGTTTTACTTATACACCTACGCCAGATGTAGAGGATGCGGATAGCAGTGTGTCGCAGATAAAGTTACAACCCTCCGGTCGTTTTGGCTGCTCAAACAATGGAACATCTCACGAGTTCTCTATTTATTATGATGTATTGATTGAGTGATATGTGCTTTTAGAGCCTTTCTGTATAGTATCCATTCAGCAGAACTAGTCTTCCTGTGAAGTGGCACTATATCAATGTCTTATTGCAAAGTGGAAGGAGCTTGGTGCGTGAATTGTTGCTCCAGTACGTGCTCGTGGATAGGAGATGCATGGTGGGATAAGAGCCGCCAGCCATTGTTTTGTTGTATATAGACATTGGTTGCCAATATCAGCGAAGTTTCAGCATTCGGCTGATGACTTTCGGCAAAGTGTTCGGCAACCACATGTACAGCAAAATCATCAGACTCTTTTCGGCTAATGCTTTCAATGTGAATAATGGCAGAAGCCATTTGTGAAAAAACTTGTGACCAACTCTCAAGAATAGATTCACGCCCGATGACAGGTGATGCTCCGGGATGAATACAACAGCCTTCGTGATTAGCCAGCACCGCATTCATCAGTTGCAAGTCACACATTTCAAAAGCAGAATAAAAGGCATTCTCTGCTTCATCAGGGTTAGCAAAATAAAAGGTGGGACGGTTAGTTTTCATGAGTATATAGTTTCAGGCTGGTTTACACTGCTTATAATATATAGCACATCTGACTCACATTAGCCGGCTCGCACCTTTGAAATTAATCATTAGGAACATATGACAGACGCAATCAAAGCATCCATTCGCACTATTCCAGACTACCCAAAACCGGGCATCCAATTTCGTGATATCACTACTTTGCTAGAAAATCCAGTAGCATTACGTAAAACCATCGACACTATCGTGCACCGTTATATGGATAAAAAAATCGATTGGGTTGCTGGCATTGAAGCTAGAGGTTTTATCTTTGGTACTGTTGTGGCATATGAGCTGAATTCTGGCTTTCTACCGGTTCGTAAAGCGGGAAAACTTCCGGGCGATACTATTAGCGAATCCTACCAACTGGAATATGGTGAAGACAGTATTGAGATTCATACTGGCACCATCAAAGAAGGTGATCGCATATTGCTGATTGACGATTTAATAGCAACAGGCGGTACAGCCGAGGCAGCTATTAAACTCATTCGTCAAGCAGGTGGAGAAGTGGTAGAAAGTTGCTTTGTGGTTGATTTACCTGATTTGGGTGGCAGTCAGCGCATTAAAAATATGGGCTGTGACTGTTACTCCCTGTGTGAATTTGAAGGTGATTAATTAGTATGTCTGCTTCATCTATTAACTACTTATTAGTCTCTGCGCTGGAAATGGAAACACCCGGGCTAGAGCATTTTGCTCCTATCGTGTTTACAGGCATTGGCAAGGTAAATGCCGCAATCCAGCTTTATCAAGGCATTCAACAACACCAACCAGATATTGTGATCAACTACGGAACAGCGGGTTCGGTAGGACATCACACGGGGTTATTAAAAGTAGATACCTTTGTTCAAAGGGATATGGATGTACGCCCATTAGGTGTGCCTCGTGGTGTAACTCCATTTACAGAAGAAAAGTTACCTGAAGCAAAAGGCATTGTTCTAGGCACAGGGGACTCATTCGTAACAGACAAAGAAACCCAGCTAGATGGATTAGAAGTAGAACTCGACCTGATTGATATGGAAGCCTTTGCACTTAATGAAGTATGCAAACATCATAATGTTGAATTCCATAGCTATAAATATGTAACCGATTCAACAGACTCTGATTCATCAGATCATTGGCAAGAGAATGTATCTAAAGGGGCAGAATTATTTGCAGAAATGCTGCTAGAGCAATATGGTAAATCAAAGCTATTGAGGTAACTTCATACTACCATCTTTCGAAAAGTCAGATTAATTCTAGGTTCGGAGACTTTAGTGGTTTTTGGAAGTGCATGTAACCAATGAAGTTGTGTATTGCCTTGCATCCTAAGCACACTCCCCTGCTCCAAAAGCATCGGCACTTTCACGCCCGTTTTTTTGTGCTTAAAAACAAAGTTACGTTCCGCACCAAGGCTCAAAGAAGCAATCATTCCCTGCTTTTCTAAACAAGCCTCGTCATCACTATGCCAGCCCATACCTTCATTTCCATTGTGGTATAAATTAAGTAAACACGCGTTAAAAACAGTCTTCGTTTATGCTTCTACCAAAGCTTTTAATGCAAGTAAATCAGGTATCCAAGGTAAAGCATATTTCGTCGTATTCGAATAGTGATAAACATAATGTTCATCCCCATACCAAGCTACTTCTCGTTGAGTGGTTAAGTGCTTGCCATAAATAACTACCTTGTCCTGCTTCCAACTAATGTGTTGTAACAGGTTTTTAAGATAACGATTTGTTTCGTCACGAGATACAACTGCGGGCGAGTAATAGACTTCACCATCTGAAGGCAATAAATTGGTCTGTTTTGTGGTGAATAAATCTAACATATAGCGTTATTTTGATTGGTGTCTAGATCACTAAACCCCCTCCACCTAGCAGGAGCCAGAGAGAGTTAACTTAAAGCTACTGATGTACTACATTAAGGTTCTTCTTCAGGTGCATTCAACAGTGCGGCAGCAATAGCTTTATGTATCTTCACGGGATGAGCTTCGCAGTGTAACTCACAATGAAATTTACCAGATTGATATAAAAACATACTAGGTAAATGAAAAACTTCAAAGGATTGGACTAATCCTACTTCATGTACCGCATCAACTTCAAAGATTTGTAAGTCATCATAGGTTTGCAGATAGTGCTCTAGAGCTTTTCGTAAATGCCGACAAGAACCACAAGCAGGGCTGGTGTAGTAGACCAAAGCATTACTTTGCATGCTTTCAATTAGGTGATAGTAATCAAATTGCGTTAGTTTGTTAATTTTCTGCATCTTTTTTGAGGGAGGAATAAGCTTTAGGATATTTCTATTAGATATTATAAGGAATCTGTATTCTCACCTACAAATACTCTCACATGGAATTCCATCTTTATCTCTATCCAACCTGCCAAGACCGCATTGATTTAAATAAAAATAGGCTTCAGCGCATGAACCCATATGCCTACAAAATCGCTTCCCACTACAAGAAAATTTTGATGCTGAAGCCTTTTTTCTAGTGGGTTTATTTCTATGAGTTTCATTTTTCTTAGCTGTTTTTTTCGTTGGTTTGTGTTTTGAAGACACTTTAGTAATACTAATAGGACGGTTGCCTTTCCTCCACTTCCATGGAGCAATTGGGTCAGGCTCAGACCATAAACCAATTACAGCCAGCCTTGCATCCGTTTGAGCCGCAGAGAACTTCTTTCTATCTTCAATAGATTGCTCTTTTTCATCTACTTTGTAGTGCCAAGCAAGCCCTTTGTTAACCATTTTATAATTTATATCCACTCCATCAATGAGTATCTTGGCAATTTTTCTCCCAAACTTATCTTGCTTGTGCCAGTTAATACAAACAGTTTTATTCTTCACCAAAGCAGAAAGGTATTTCTTAGCCTTCTTAGCAAATGGTTGTCGAGGTTCAGGTGCATCAACCCCCTCAAGACGAATTTTATGTTTTTCTTTATTATGGGTATCTAAAACGGTAAGGGTATCCCCATCAATAATAGAGATGACTTTCCCGCTTAATTGACACTCTTGTGTTGATTCATTCCTTGAAAGCTTCGAACTATTTTTCCGATCATTTCTGGGGATTTTTGATGCCATTGTTGCAGCATGTAGTAGTGATACTTTCTTTGTACTAACAGGCTCTGGCTTTTTATCTTTTGAAATGGAATCCTGTTTAGATACTTCAATAACTGAGGGTGCAGTAATGTCTTTTGATGGTGCTGATTGTGAATCACTAAATATAACACTGACGACTATCGATGAAAAAAAGAGCCCCAAAGAACCAAGCAATTTATATTGAAATTCTTTTTTGAATAGCGGGCTTATTAAATAAGCTATTAGAATAAAAAATAGTGCAAGAAGGTATAGCCCGCTTACTAACATTCCTAACGCTGTTAGTCC
>JAZGES010000033.1:0-2389 GCA_036478935.1 Thiotrichaceae bacterium | reverse complement strand
GGTTATTAGAGATGTTTACCAAAGGCTTTCCCCAAGATAAACAAATTACCTATGCAGCAATGTTGTGGTTAATTGCAGCACAAGTCATTGTTATGTTGCCTTTAATGTTCCGCCTTCCTGTTTGGATCGTTCCGATTCTCATCTTTTCTGCGGGATGGCGCATTCGTGTGATGCAAGGTCACCTCAAACAACCGGGTAATTTGATCAAGATGATCATTGGTGTGCTGGGTCTGGGCGCTTTGGCTGCTAGTGGATTAAAACCAGCTTCACTCGATATGATGGCTTCATTACTGATGCTGGGCTTTGTCTATAAGTCGCTAGAGGTGATCCAACGGCGTGATGGCATGGTGGTTATTCTTACGGGATTTCTCTTGATTGGTGTGCAGTTTCTTTATTCCCAATCCATGCTCACCGCGCTTTATGGTGTTTTTTCCATGACCGTATTAACGGGAGCATTGATGGCGATTCAGCAATCAAAAAGCCATGCGATTGCGCCCAACTTAAAGCTTGCCACTATCATGCTGTTGATGTGCTTACCGTTGATGGTTACCTTGTTTATCTTCACGCCACGTTTCTCACCTTTATGGACTTTTTCGTTACCAGCTAGCCATGCAAAAACAGGCATGACGGATCGTATGACACCGGGAGATATTGCAAACCTTAGTCAATCAGATGATTTAGCCTTTCGGGTAACTTTTACAGGCGAAAACCCACCTCAAAATGAACTGTATTGGCGTGGACTTGTGCTACAACATTTTGATGGTAATACATGGACTCAGTTTGCTAATGACCTCTCTCCTGAAAAAGCAAAAGCCCACTTGCGACAGAGTGCCAATCAAATAAGAAATCGTTTGGTTAAAAAAGGCTATGGTCGTCAATATGAAGTCATTTATGAAAAATCAGCTCAGTCATGGCTGTTTGCCTTATCGCCAGTAGTTGATATAGGTGGCGATGCTATTTATGGCTCAGACTTTCGTATTATGGCTCGCCAAGATGTTTTAGCGCCCATGCTACTTAAGCTAACCAGTTTTCCACAAGCTTTGCGAGAAGTGAACTTACCTGCTTCAAGTCGAAGATTAGCTCTACAGCTTCCCGGTAGTGGGAATAGAAAGAGTAAAGCACTTGCCCAACAACTATTAAAATCATCTAGCTCAAAGCAAGATTATATTCAAAAGGTACTGAGTCTTTATAAGCAAGAAGATTTTTATTACACCTTGCGTCCACCGACTTTAGACAGCAGAAACTCCATTGATGATTTCTTACTAAATAGTAAAAAAGGATTCTGCGCACATTATGCAGGTAGCTTCGTTTATATGATGCGAGCAGCGGGTATTCCAGCTCGTGTTATCGCAGGTTATCAAGGCGGTGAGTGGAATGAAAAAAGCAATTATCTTGCCGTTCATCAATACGATGCTCATGCATGGACTGAAGTTTGGCTTGAGAGTAAGGGCTGGGTACGGTTTGATCCCACGACCATGGTTGCACCTGATCGCATTGAAAAGAATTTGGAATCCGCGGTAAAAGAAGAAGGTAGCTTTTTAGAAGGCCAGCTTCTGTCTTCGGCTAAATACGCATGGCTAAGTGGCTTCAGAAAGCAGTTGGACTCTAGCCAGTATGCTTGGCGTAAATTTGTATTAGGCTATGATCAAGAGTCTCAAGGCCAGTTTTTAAAGCGGCTATTTGGTGAGGTGTCGATTTTAAAAATAGCGTTAATTGTCGGTGCTATTTTCTTCAGTATTGGTGCTGTTTGGTTTTTATTATTAGGGCTTACTAAAAGGCAGCAAGGTGAAGCGATTGAACATCAACTATATCGACGTTTTTGTCAGTTGTTAGAAATGCAGGGAGTGAGCAGAAAGCCTGCCCAGTCTCCTTCTGAATTTAGCGCAGTAGCTTCTGCTCAAATACCCGAACTTGCGACTGAAATAAAAGGATTCTCTAGCCTTTATACAGAGCTTTGTTATGAGCCTGGCGGCCAAGGGAAAATGCAAGAACAGGTTATTAGCTTGAAACAGCTATTAAAGGCAATTCGAAAATATAAGTGAGAAGCATCCAAGTAAGAAGCTCAAAATCTATAGCAACCTATATTCAATTTTTGTGATCTACTTTGCAAAATATGGTTCAAGTGATAGGGTATCGCTAAGGTTAATTTCCTTAGGGCAAATGGGCGTAGTTCTAAATATAAAATCAATAACATTAATGAACTAGATTCTTGACATCACTCAGCCAAGAATTATTGAAACGTAAGACATTATTGTAGGCACTTTAAATTTATATTCCATAAATTATACAGTTGCCAACTCCACTGATGTTCCCTTTGTTCTTAAATTCTAAGAAACTCTATTTAGGAATTAAGAATGACAACAATAAATTCAAAGCTATTTTTTATACT
>JAZGES010000032.1:0-9109 GCA_036478935.1 Thiotrichaceae bacterium | reverse complement strand
GTATAGACCTTAACTTTTCAGGGCAACTTGATGATATTAATGAAGCCATTGGTGCAATGGGTAAGTTATTTCTGATCGGAATAGGGCTGATGTATTTAATTCTTGGAACTCAATTTAGAAGCTATTTTCAACCAGCTATTATTCTATTTACCATTCCCATGGCCTTTTCAGGGGTGATTTTTGGCTTGTTATTAACACAAAGCCCACTGAGTCTTTATACTTTATATGGAGTTGTGGCGTTGGCGGGCATTGCTGTCAATGGCGCTATCGTATTAATGTCTGCTGCTAATGACAGAAGAGAGCAGGGCATGAGCACGTTACACGCGATTATCTTTGCATCGCGCCGTAGAGTCGTGCCTATTTTGATTACTGCATTAACGACAATTGCAGGGCTATTTTCGTTATCAATTGGCTTGGGTGGGCATTCTCTTATCTGGGGGCCCGTTGCAACTGCCATTGTTTGGGGTGTTGGGTTCTCTACTGTTTTGTCTTTGTTTACTATCCCTACGTTGTATCTTATGGGTGTTGGAAGAAAGGAAAGGAAAGATAAACGAAAAGCTTTGGAGCTATAACTGTAGGTTTGACGAGCTATTTATTAGATAGAGTCTAATATTTGTAAAGATACTAACTGAGTACCGCCATTCTCGTGTATGCGAAAATCCATCTATCAGAGCGGTACTTTGTACGAACATGGATACCTGCCTACGCAGGTATGACGGCTTCAGAAATGATTTCTAAGAGTTATATTTAATATCCAAAATATCCAAATAAATTTGATCTTAGCTTAGCGTTGCATTAAATAATTATTAATTACTTGCCCTTACGCTTAGAAGATATCTTAGAAATTTTCAACTCCTGACCTGACACCCAACACTTCTTAAGAATTCTAAGCACTTCCTTTGGCATACCTTCTGGTAAATCAACGGTACTGTGATCTTCATTAATTACGATACGACCAATATATTTACTATCAATTTCAGCTTCATTAGCAATAGCCCCGACAATATTGCCCGGCTTAACATCGTGTTGTCTGCCGACTTCAAGTCTAAAGCGTTCCATGCCTTTATCTAACACTTCTTGCTGTTGATCTTCACGCGGCGCTCTGTCTTTGCTTGAATTATCACGACGGCTGTCACGGCGATTATCTCGTCCATCTCGCTCACGTCTTGGGCGGTCATTTCGATCACCTCTATTATCGTTACGTTCTCTGCGTTCTTTTTTACGAGGCACATCTTTTACGAATAAGGGTGAGCCGGCTTGAGCTAGCTTAACTAGCGCTGTCGCAATTTCAACAGCAGGAATGTTATGTTCTGTCTGGTATTGCTCAACAATCTCCCTGTATTCATTCTTATGCTCTTCAGTACCTAGTGCTTCGGTAATTTTATCTTTAAAGCGTTCAATTCTAATGGTGTTGATATCGTGAGTAGAAGGAAGCTGCATATGCTCAATAGGTTGCCTAGTAGCTCGTTCAATGTTTTTAAGCATACGCATTTCACGTGGTGCTACAAAAAGAATAGCCTCGCCTTTTCTACCCGCTCTACCGGTGCGACCAATACGATGAATATAGGACTCAGTGTCAAAGGGAATATCGTAATTAATAACATGACTGATGCGCTCAACATCAAGTCCACGTGCTGCCACATCTGTTGCGATGAGTATATCTAGTCGACCTTGCTTGAGTTTGTTAACGGTTTGTTCGCGCTGTTTTTGTGCAATATCACCATTCAATGCGGCGGAGGCATAGCCTCTAGCTCTTAGCTTATCTTCAAGATCGGTACAGGCGTTTTTGGTTCTTACGAATATAATGACACCATCAAAAGGCTCAGATTCTAGAATTCGGGTTAACGCATCTAGTTTATTTGTGCCGCTTACTTTCCACATACGTTGACGAATAGTGGAGGCAGTTGCAGTCTTTAACTTAATGGTGATTTGAACAGGATCATGCATAAAGCGAGTAGCAATACGACGAACTTGTGTTGGCATAGTAGCTGAGAACAGAGCGATTTGGTGTTTATTAGGAACTTCTTCCAGTACCCATTCCACATCGTCAATAAAGCCCATGCGTAGCATTTCATCTGCTTCATCTAAAACCAAACATTGTAGCTGATCTAGCTTGAGGCTTTTGCGGCGCATATGATCCATCACTCGGCCAGGTGTGCCCACAACTACATGAACACCGCGCTTTAGTTGTCTTAACTGAATATCATAACTTTGTCCGCCATATATTGGTAGAATATTTAATCCTTTAATATGTTTGGCATATTTTTGAAAAGCCTCTGCGACTTGTATGGCAAGCTCTCGCGTAGGAGCAAGTACCATGACTTGCGGGTTCTTATTGCTAACATCGATATTAGATAATAACGGAAGCGCAAACGCTGCTGTTTTACCGGTACCTGTTTGTGCTTGACCCAAAACATCTTTGCCTTCAAGTAAAGGTGGAATGGTCTCGGCTTGAATAGCGGTGGGAACTTCATAACCTACTTCATCCAAAGCTTTCATTAAAGGCTCTGCAAGATTTAAATCTGTGAAGCGTATTTTTTCGTTGTTTTCAGTAGACATAGGGGCTGGGCATAAGGTAATAGGGGGAGGGTACTTTACCAGTAATCATGCAGGTTATCTGCTTATTTGTTTTTCTTTTTAAATTATTTTTGATGAAACTCGGTATCGCACGAAGAACGCATAAGCAAAGTCTTTAAATAGAACTATACCTTTAAAGGAAAGTGATATGCGTACATGACAGCTAAGATCAATTGAACTTGACTTCTTTGATAGGGATTCCTTTGATTGTGGTAATCAGACCATCATGAAGTGACTCATCATCAGTTAGCACACGTTCTTGGGTTACTCGCCATTCTCCATCTTCTTCTAGTCCCAATAAAATTTCGACACCATGCGCTCTAGATGTCCCATCACTCGCACATACAGTTTCTACCGTTTTAAACATGATTTGGCGCTTATTGGTGGCAAGCATTTTCAATCCTTCGTAACTAACGCTTTCTAGTACGCCCTCTTTAAATTCCTGTTCTGATTGCCTTGCCCAGTCATCATAACTAATGCTGTCATAACCTGGTACACCTTTGACAACCACCTTTTTTGAGATCAAGTTGAAGTGCTCATCAAATTGTTTATTGGTTGCAGTGAGCGCAGAAGTATCTAGCCATTTTTGAGCAATCTTTATTGCATCTTCAAGGGGTTCAGACATAGTTTCAGACATAGCTTTAAAATCTTTCAATTTAGGAGTTATTAAGATAGTAACGGGGATTCAATCTAATGTCACAATTTACTTTGGAATGCGCTTAGGAGTGCGTTGTTTTTTCATTTTCTCACTACAGGAGGACATAGCAAAATTCAAACGCATAAAAGAGGTATGATAAGAAATGTTTACTAAAATATGGCTTTGAATGACGATGTTGCAAATGAGATGCACAGGAAAAGTGCTGAAAGAGCTTGGTAAAAAACCCAAGCAGTTGAGTGAAATTAAAGAGCCGAACTCTACGCTCGGTCACTGGTATGTCAATATCTCGACTATTGATAGAAGGAAGGTGTTTCTATTCGTGAATGAGAGAACACTTTTATCCTTTATAATTTTTGGGATTAATAAGTCAAATGTACAAAAAACACATAAGACATTTCTTTCAGGGCTTGATCAGTTATTAACTTTAGAAGGTATTGACCCGAAGATCATTGATAAAGTCATTAATGAATACGCTAACATTGAATATACAAAAACGGATAGCAAAAGTGTTTTAGGGTCGATGACCGATTTAATGTGGTTATACAAAGATCATATTTATAGTGACGGCGGTCTTAAATATTGCGATGTAGGGAAGGTTATATTTCAACTTAACCGAATGCCTCAGCGCAATATAGAGGGTGGGTACTCCATTGAGCTTGTAAAAGAGATACTCTTGAGTTGATAGTCTAAATCAAACAAACGTTACATAATTCACAACTATTCCAAAGTATTCCCAACCCCCAATAGAGAAGGTTAGAGTATTCCTATATACTGCGCGCTTTGTAAGTTCTGCATGTCTAAATCTCATAACAGTTCCTTGTTTAATCTATTGTATTAAATAGATTTTTCATCAATATCGGATATTTCCTTGATGTTGGTAATTTAGCTGTTGAAGATGGACCATAAGGTTTTATGTCATTCTTCCAAGCACACATCCTGTCATTTCTATTATTAGTTCCTTTTAGCAGTGCTATTTTAATTGCCGTACTGCCCAGCTCTCAGAAAAGTTTAATTCGCAATCTAGCCTTGTTAGGTTCGTTGCTTACCTTGTTATTAGCTGTGTTCATTTTGTCGATTTTTAATACGGCTGAAACAGCGATTCAACTATCAGAGCATGTTACGTGGAATCCACGTTTAGGCACCTCTTATGCGGTTGGAGTAGATGGCATTTCTATGCCGATGGTGTTGCTGACGGCATTGCTTTGTTTGATTGCGGTGATGGCTTCTGCAAGTATCAAAGATCATGTGAAAGGTTATTACTTGCTGATGCTATTGCTAGAAACTGCCATTTTAGGCGTGTTTTTGGCACAAGACTGGGCGTTGTTTTACGTCTTCTGGGAAATGACATTGATTCCTTTGTTCTTCCTGATTGATCGTTGGGGTGGCAAGAACCGGCAGATGGCAGCTTTGAATTTTGTGTTGTATACCATGGGCGGCTCGGTGTTTATGCTGGTTAGCTTGCTGGTATTGTTTGATGCAGTTCCTGAGCATTCTTTCTCTATGGCTCATATGAAAACAGCGGCATTAGGCTTGCCGCGACAAGAACAAGTTATGATTTTTCTTGGGTTATTGATAGGCTTTGGTGTGAAGATGCCGATCTTCCCGATTCATGGCTGGTTGCCTTTAGCCCACGTGGAAGCCCCCAGCCCAGTGAGTATTCTCCTTTCTGGAATCCTGCTAAAGATGGGTGCTTACGGCATTATTCGTGCAACTGGCATGTTGCCTGATGCAACAGTCGCCTTACAGGGATTGTTAGTAGCACTAGCATTGTTTAGCATCGTTTATGGTGGCTTGTTAGCGTGGCGGCAACGTGATTTAAAGTTGATGATTGCTTACTCTTCGGTCAGTCATATGGGTGTGGTCTTGCTCGGAATTTCTACACTAAATATAACGGGTATGACGGGTGCAGTGACACAGATGACAGCACATGGTTTAGTCGCCGGAGCTACCTTTATGCTAATCGGCATGTTGTACGAACGTACCCATACCCGTGATGTAGCAGCCTATAGTTCTCTTACTAGAATTACTCCTCGCTTTGCTTTTTTCCTAATCATGGCATTTATCGCAGCGGTTGGTATGCCCGGCACAGTCGGCTTTGTTGCAGAATTACATGCATTAATAGGTGGCTTTCAGAAATGGGGCTGGTGGATGATTTTGGTCACAGCTGGTGTGGTAATTTCAGCTATTTACGCAATACGCACGGTAGGTCGTTTATTCACTGGACCAGTGCGAGATAGCATGAAAGATGTCGAAGATATGCGACCGATGGAAATGCTAGCAGCTTCTATATTGATTGGCTTGATAATAATTCTAGGCTTGATGCCATCCCATCTGTTGAAGCTATCTGAAACGGCGATTGAACAATTAGTGAGGGCGTTTTAATGACTAATCACACTGATCAAGATTCTGCTAATACTATTGATAAAAAGGGTATTGATAAAGATGGCGTTGAAAAAAGTATTGGTCAACGCCTCAGAGATATTATTGAACACATGGAGCATGTGTTACCCGGTCAAGCACCGATCAAAGATTTTGTTCATCACAATACCTTACATGGCTATCAACACCTGCACTTCACTGAGGCACTAAAGTCAGCACATGATATCACTGGGACATACGGTTACATGTCTCAAGATGAGTTTGTTGAATACTATAAAGAAGGTCGGATTAATAAAACCGACTTATTGGCAGTGATTCGCAATGATGAATCATTGGCCGCCGATAAAGCTTGGATAACAACAGAAAGCCGAACTATTAAGCTCGAACAACTCTATTTTGCCGCGCTGTTATTTGGCAAAAACTCGATTACTAGTAGCAAGCTAAGTTGGCTGATTGAAGAGAAAAATATGCTCTCTTCTTTTATGCCTTATACCCCTAAAAGTAGTCGAAAGCATTTATTAGCAAATAATAAGGATGAAGCACAAGCAGTTAGTGATTTGTGGAAAGCATGTTTAGAAGTGTTGTGCTTGGATCTTGACTTACTGCATCCAGAAGAACTAGCTGACTTATCACCTGAGTTTGCAGAAACCTTATTCAAAGAATTGGCACTTGACCAACATGTGGAGTCAGCTGATCACTTTATGCTGCATGGCGAAATTCGTAAGGAATCGGATCATATTCGTGAGCGCTTATGGAAGGGTGTGGGTAAAGAATACACGTTGAGTGGTTTGTTAAAAGCACTGACGGGGCATGACATCCTCGATGATTATCGTCCTGCGCTACTACGTCATATATCCTCCTTTTTGGATCAGGGTGTTGCTTCATGGCATCAAAAAGATCGTCAAAAAGGTTTCTTTGCATCGTGGCGAGCTAGTGCTTATAGCGACATGGTGCGCCATGATTCGGAGTTGCCCGATTGGCAGGATGAGTTGGATGGTTTACCTGAAGACTCATTAGAAGCCGTCATGTGGGAGCTAGATCATCTCGGCTTAGATGAAGATCAATGGGCAGATTATATTGAGCGGGTTGCACTGGAATTACCCGGTTGGTCTGGCATGTTCTTGTGGCTACATCAAAACCCCGGTTATGAAGGCATGACTCAACCCATCGACATGATGGATTATCTAGCGGTGCGGATGGTGTTAGAGCGTTTGTACGCACAACGCCTAACACGTAGAAAGTGGCAGATCGAAGCTAGTTTACATGCGATTCAGTGGCACTTTCACCGTCACCGTTCTGAGCTGTATGTGCGTTATGTTTTGTACAATGGCAATTTACCTGAATTCTTGACTAGTAGAGCCAATCGCCTGTCAATCCATGATGCTAGTTTTGCTGATAACTATGAAATGTGGCAAAAACTCGCGGATATGATTTGGACCTGGCAGCAAAGCACGTTGGCTGGCAGTGCTACAGCGGATAAGAGTGCCACAGCGAATAAGGGTGCTAGATCGGATACAGAAGCTACAGCCAACAACAGTAGTCAATACAGTGTTTACCAACACGGTTGGCAGCTATTTCGCATGATGCAGGTAATGGGTGTGGAAGCTGACACGGTAAACCAGTTAACACAAGAACAGTTAGGTAGTTTCTATCAGGTGCTAGATAGTTTAGATATCAATACATCAGGCTATCTGTGGTTACAAGCTTATGAACATCATTTTTCTGAGAATTTCTTTAATGCAGTGAGCCAAAATGCCAACAGAGGTAATTGGCAAGCACGCGGTGCACGAGACAAAAAGGGCAGCCAACGCGGTGATGCGCAAATTATCTTTTGCATGGATGATAGAGAGGAAGCATTCCGCCGTCATTTAGAAGTGATAAATCCACTCATAGAAACCTTCGGAGCCGCCGCACACTTTAATGTCCCGCATCGCTGGAAAGCTTTGGACAATGATGAGTGCGTCAAGCTTACGCCCGTCACTATTGATCCAGTGCATGAGGTGCATGAAACTGCTGTTGCAAAAGACAAGCCTCTCTTAGCAAAACATACTAAACGCGTAGCCACACGAATAAAGCTAGAAAATACCTTAAACCATGAAGTTCGTCGCAATCTGCTTTCATCAACATTGATGATCGCTGCCAGTGCGCCCGTTACCTTGGTCACACTAGCTGGGAAAATTTTTGCACCATTGACCACAGGTCGACTATTACAAAACCTAAAAGATAAAATAGATACACCAATTAATACAGAAATTCATATCAATGCCGTAGAAACTAAACAAGATGCCACACCTGACAATCCTTCTCTAGGCTATAGCGTGCAAGAGCAAGCCATGCGAGTGAGTAGCTTCTTGCGTACCAATGGTCTGGCTGATGGTTTTGCAACGTTTGTAGTGATTATGGGGCATGGTTCGACCAATGAAAACAACCCGCATCGTTCGGCTTACGGTTGTGGAGCCTGTAGTGGCAAGTTCAGTGGGCCGAATGGTCGTATTATGGCGAAAATGGCAAATAATCCAAAAGTTCGTGCTGTGATGAAGCAAGATGGGCTTGATATACCGAGTAATTGCTGGTTTATCGGTGGCATGCATAATACCTGTAATGAAGTGATTGATTGGTACGATACGGATTTAATCCCCGTGGGATTACAGCCAGACTATCAAAAATTATCTCAGCAATTGGTTCAAGCAGGTCAGCATTCCGCGCATGAACGTTGTCGCAAGTTTGCTTCAGCCCCGACAAATCCTAGTATGAAACAAGCGGCTGATCATATTGCTAGCCGTGCTTTGGACTTCTCACAAGCACGTCCTGAGTTAGGCCATGCGACTATTGCTTGTGCAGTGATTGGACGACGTTCGGTGAGCCAAGGTCTGTTTCTGGATCGTCGAATATTCCTGATTTCCTATGATTCAAGAGATGATGATGAAAACAGTAGCTTGCTAGAAGCTCTATTGCTCTCTGCAGGACCAGTAGGTGCTGGTATCAGCCTCGAATATTACTTCTCTAAAGTAAGCAATAATCGCTATGGAGCGGGTAGCAAGATTACCCATAACGTGACGGGATTCTTTGGTGTGATGGAAGGCGGTGGTTCGGATCTACGTACCGGCTTACCCAAACAAATGATTGAAATCCATGAAGCTATGCGTTGTCAGGTGATGGTTGAAGCAAGTGTAGACACCTTAACCGCTATTTATCAACGTAGCCCACCGTTGCAAGAGTTAATCGGTAATGAATGGATTTTATTATCATCAGTTGACCCGGATACCGGTGAAGTACATTCCTTTAACCCTAAAAAAGGCTTCATTGGTTGGACAAATGATCACATGCCAAGATTGGATACTGTCGAAAAGTCAGTGGATTGGTACGGCGGCAAGATGGAGCCGCTAGAGCCTGTATTGTTAGAGCAGGGTGGTGTTACTCAAGTAGCTGACAGCACTCAAACTCAGACTGGAGGAGCGCAATAATGGCTGAACAACTTGCATGGATGGTGCCGCT
>JAZGES010000031.1:0-3341 GCA_036478935.1 Thiotrichaceae bacterium | reverse complement strand
TCAGGCAACCAGATAATGGCAGAATCAGCGGCTTCCTTTTCACTACTAAAACTACACATAAAAGGAGTGTCAGGTAGCGTTTCAAACTCGCTAACTGCTTCAATCAGATAGTCTTTTAGACCATCTTTATAATGCCATTCAACAAAGCCTTGCTCAGTTCCTTGCTCAGTTCCTTGTTTAGCTTCATCAGTAAAGGTAATACGTAGCCCCGGACAAAGCACGGCTTTAGCACGTAAGATATGTAAGAGTTTTTTAACAGAAAATCGAGCACTATCAAAGTACTTACTATCAGGCCAAAAGTGCAGCGTAGTGCCGGTATTTTTCTTCCCGACTTTGCCAATCACCTCAAGGTCAGAAGACTTATAACCATCCTCAAAAACCATCTGATGCTCTTGTCCATCACGCTTTATTCGCACTTCAAGGCGTTTAGATAAGCCATTAACAACCGAAACACCTACCCCGTGTAAACCACCTGAAAACTCATAATTTTTATCTGAAAACTTACCACCTGCATGTAACGTAGCAAGAATCACCTCAACCCCAGGCACCTTCTTTTCAGGATGAATATCAACCGGCATACCACGGCCGTTATCCGTTACTGACACCGAACCATCAACAAACAGTGTTACATCAATTTGCGAAGCATGACCTGCCAGTGCCTCATCGACACTGTTATCAATCACCTCTTGAGCCAAATGATTAGGGCGTGAGGTATCGGTATACATACCAGGGCGTTTGCGTACCGGGTCTAAACCACTTAGTACTTCAATATCGGCAGCGTTATAATCTGTAGTCATAAAGGAATATAAATCAGTAAAATCAAGGCTGATATTACCTCTAATGGTTAGACAATGCTATTAGCTAATACAGGTTAGTCACGCAGTACGGAGTAGCTTACCTCGTCTCCCTGTTGTTTTTTTTATGCTCTGGTATTAGTCATACTCCCCAACAATTTTGTTTAGTTGCTCCACCAGATAGAGTGGCAAGGAAAGTAATTGATAACGTACATTACGCGAGGTTTTTCCCTTTTTGATTGTTGTGTCAATGGAAAAGTTGGTAGGAGGGTTGGCATCAAAGCGAATAGCAAGCGATTGCTGTTTTTCACCCATGAACTGATGCAGTGATTTCATGCTACCCGTCGCACCTGCCTTGACCTCAATGGGCAGAATTTTACCCTGTAGGGCAACTACAAAATCTACCTCGGCATTAGCAGAGCGGCCTTCCCTGAGCCAGTAGGTCAATTCTCGGTTAGGGGTGTCTGTCAGTAGTGCTTGTAGATGCTGGCCAATAAATTGCTCGGCAATTGTACCTTCATTAATCAGTGCATTTTCGTTCATTTGCGAAAGTGACCGCCAGTTCAGCCCACTGATAGCATTCATTAGCCCGACATCCAGAAACAGCAACTTAAACACCTTTTCATTCATGTCAGCCTGTAGGGGAAGCCCTGAGCAGTGGCTGTGAATCACCTTGCCAATGACTCGCGCCATCGCTAGTAGCTCCAAGTCTCTTTTTAGTGTAACACTTTGTTCCTGTGATGAAATTGCACTGTATTTTACCTTTCTTCCTACATGTCTGGCAGCGAAATTAAATACCTTGAGCATACGGTTAAGGTTTCTAGAACCTGCATATTTGGGGAAATCATCACGGTATGTGTCGATAATGCTGTTATGCACTTCGCTGACATGACGATAACTGTTTGAGTCAGTAAAGGCAGCAACCGCTTCGGGCATTCCGCCGACAAAATAATAGCTACGTAATAATGACATCAGGCGATTATGGACTAAATCACTGATAGCATCACCATAGTGATAAGTCCGTATAAGGGTACTTAACTTATGCTCTCCCATCGCATCCAGAAATTCACTAAACCCCATTGGCCCCATATGCAGATACTGCACACGACCCACAGGCATGGAGAAATGATGATCAGCCAGTACAAATTCTAGCAGCGAACCCGCACTTATGACGGGTAAATCCCGTTGCTCTTCATAAAAATAACGCAAGGCAGGAATAGCCTCAGGTACTGCCTGAATTTCATCAAGAAAGAGCAGTGACTGCTTGTCAACCACAGGTATATTAGGTAAAAACTCAATATTTGCCAGTATATCCTTGGGGTCATTGCGCCTGAAAACATCTGCAAGCTCAGGATAACGCTCAAGATTAACATCAAGCAGGGATAACCCGAACTGCTCTGCAAACAGCCTAACCAATGTTGACTTGCCGACCTGACGTGCACCACGGATGATAAGAGGCTTGCGATGTGGGTTATTTAGCCAGTTTTTGAGGAAGCGTAGTTGTTGCCGGTGCATACTATATTACCTACTTGTTGCTAGTAATGGGTAGATTATATCATAAATGTATTATTATTTATTGGGTGTATTTTCACTATTGAATTATTATATTGTTGGTGTGTTTGGATATTAATATAGTTCAGTTGTTGTTGCCCTTGTGGTGGGAACGGTTGAGTGGTTGAGGCATAGCGCCAGCTTGAAACACGTTTTCCGACTCGCTATCGCTCGTTCTAATAATTTAGCGAGCTAGCCAATTTTTTAAAATTGGACTACTCGATTATTAAGTGCGCTGTTGAGTACACCATTTCAAAAAAGCATGAAATGGGTAGCTCACTAACGACTCGTTTCACTCGTTCTAATAATTGAGTTATCCGTTTTTTTCAAAAACGGTAAGCTCACTAACGACTCGTTTCGCTCGTTCTAATAATTGAGTACACCATTTCAAAAAGCATTGAAATGGGTAGCTCACTAAATCCCGTTCAAAAGTTGCCTTCAAGGGCTAGCACCCCCGAAAAGGTATATCGCTACAGCTTCCGGAGGAAGTGTCGATGCTTGGTTGAGGCATAGTGCTGAGTTGCTTCGCCAAACAGGGTGAGTTCACAGTGGAATTGATAACCTTTGGGGTAGCTTTCTTTGTCATCCAGTGGTGGCAGGATAACGAAGGGTTTAGGCCAGTCTTGTTGTCTATTTGAATTTGGCTCAAAGAAGTAGCGATACCAAGTAGGGGAGATTTTCATGAGTGCATGACCAAAACCACCGTGAAAGGTTGAACCTTTGTAAACGGGTAGGGTGATGTGGTCGAGGGCTTCTAGCGTGAAGCGGTATTTACTGAGTTCTAGTTTGTTGTTAAGCACTTTTTCCCTATTTTGGAGTGGATCTAATGAGGGGAGGGTTGGTGATAATAGTAATAGATTTTATAGTTGATTTCTATAAGGTATTTCAGCTTGTCTGTAATTTAGTACCGAATATATGTGAGTGGTAGTTAAGAGGGGTGTGGATGTTAATAGGGACTTTGGAAGTAGGATGATGTTAATTTGATGTTGTGGAGTT
>JAZGES010000030.1:0-4449 GCA_036478935.1 Thiotrichaceae bacterium | reverse complement strand
ATTCATCGTTGTCTTGAATATCCTGCAAATCAAAGGTAACGCGACAAAGGGCCATAAACCTCTTGTGATTCTGGTAATTACGACCTTTTATAAACTCAACCATTACTAGATCGCCGTTCTTAATCTTATCAAACAGTGCTAGCGAGTCGTTACAGCACGGTAGTATACCGGTTTCTGTTTTCTTAAATACTGCTTTCATATCGTATTTACAACTTTGTTTTGGTCTATGTTATCCATTAAAATAATGTTTCCTGTCTAGATTCTTTTCTCTCTTTTTCTTTCTTTAAAACGCAGGACCATTGAGAATAATTACCGCTAAAACCAAGAGTTGTTAGCTTTAAGTCATTTTTTAAAATAGCTGTAGCTATCATTCTATAAGATGGAACCCTCATAGATTTTTCTAGCTTTATCGGCGCTTCATCAGGAATACCATTCAAATAACATCGGCTTTCCCACATTGCTATATAAGCCTCTATCTTTGATATAGTTGTATTCCCATGCCTTAATTGCCCCATCTGCTTCTTTATTTGCCAATAATTGCTGCTCATAAGTTAACTCCTTCCAAGCTTGTCTAGTTATATCCTCTGGACACCCCAAAGCTAAGGCGCAGGCCGCATGTCCTACCCAAGCCTTTCTATTGAGTGAATAGTCAGTCAAGGCGTTCTCACAGCTTATAGGCCATTCTTTAATCACCCGCTGCATAAACCTGCCATACTTTTTATGGTCCCCTGTAAACCTAATAGCTTTGCTTAGGTAGGCTTTCTTATCATCGACTGTACCCCACATATTATGGGGTATTTCCTCCCAGTCTAGATAGTGGTGATAGACTCTAGTTAGTTTCATCGTTTAACCCTTCCGAATCTACATCCCAAGAATCTGAAAAGTCCTTATTAGCAAACAAGGCCGCAACCCCTGTTATCTGCTTCATTCTTAAAAGCTCGTCAGGTGACATGCCTATGTGCTGGCATATCCATCTGTCGCCTTTACCCATCTCTACAAGCTCTGAAACAATGGTGCTCATCAGCTCTATATTATGGGAACCTCTCGCTCTATTGTGGCGGATTGTTGAAGCCATTCTGTCAGAGATATTTTTATCAAGAACAACTACCGGCAATCTCCCTCCTTCTCTTTCCTTGATTCGCTCGCTTCCGTTTAAGGTTAAGAATCTGTGGAATCCATCGACAACGATATACATATCTTTTTCTTTATCGTGAACAGTAACTACAGGCTGAGTGTAACCATCCTCCCAAATAGAAGTTTCTAAAAGCTCCATTTCTGGCGGCGCTACGCTGTTTGGGTTGTAATCGTTCGCGGTTATCTTATCAATTGGAACTGATCGAACGTCATATACTGGAGATTTGTATTCGACCGGGTAGCTACCATCCTCACCGTGAACCTCATCACCTTTTAGAGGAGGATTAAAGGCGCAAATTAAAACAACCTCTTCAATAGCTTCAAAATAATGCGGGTCGTTTTTATCCAAAACATAAGTTACATCTGGCTCAATGGTGAATTCTTCACCCGTTTCAGCGTTTGTTAATATTCCTTTTCCAGAAACGCAATAGCAGCTTTCAAGGTGGTTCTTGTAATGCCAAAACTGCTTACCGTTTACAGGTATTACCGTCTTAGTCATACCGAACCCCATACCATCAGATTCAAGCAAAATACGATTACTTGTGAATC
The DNA here is from genome assembly GCA_036478935.1 of Thiotrichaceae bacterium. Taxonomy (GTDB): domain Bacteria; phylum Pseudomonadota; class Gammaproteobacteria; order Thiotrichales; family Thiotrichaceae; genus HyVt-477. The sequence goes on along the minus strand of JAZGES010000030.1, from coordinate 2,766 downwards.
CCCCTTTAGGGCAATCAACTATTCTTTCCGCGCTTAACTCACTAATTTTAACTATTTTCATTTCTTAACCCCTATTGTTTTGTATTTCTCAACTATGCTTCTTTGTCTAACTGCCTGCTCTTTTGTTGGGGATAAGCCCATGTATTTACAGGTGTGATCATTCTTTAATATCGTTATTGCAAACCGTTTCCATGAAGTAACATCGCTGTTGTTGCACTTCAGCATATCTAAATGGTCTGGCGGATTTCTTATTGTTACTCTTCTTAGATTCTTTCTGCCATGAGAGGTATAGCCGTTAATTTTAAACTTAATGCCATTAGCCTCAAGATCTAAAATAATATCCTCATTAAGTCCGCGCCCTACTCTGCCCCAATATTTAATAGACTGAGCAAAGCGCATACTAAAATTTTCAGATATTTCCTTTGGAAGCGTATCCAATAAGAATTTAGTGAATGTTTTCCAAGTATGGTTTGGTGGTAATTTGATGCTTTTGTAATCTAACTGCTTACCATAAGTTGCTGTGAAATTAGCGCCTTGAACTCTTGCACATAACCTTGCCCATATATGGGGGTCAATTACACGATATAGGGAAAGACTAGCTTTAGCTTCGCTCATAAAAGGAGAGGCAACACGCATTGAACCAACAGGAACACCGGCCTTATAGAAAATGTCATAAAGCGTATTATATTCCCAATCAAACTTAGCATTGGAAACCCATACATCTTGAGTTTTCCAATCGTAAATTGGATATACGTTATAAACGTTTTTGGTATTCTTCTTGGTCCACATTCGGCCTTTGAGCGTTTCCTTCTTGTCGTTCATAATCGCTCTAAATCTATTCAGGCTTTCATCTGTTCTTATGCCGATTAAGTTAGCTGTTCTCTTTCCTTGAGAATACCATTCTGCAAAACCGTCCCAGAAATGGTCATATTGCATATCTTCTTCAAACCAATCACCGAACTGATGGTTATCAATATTTACGATATAGTCATTGTCAGGCATAGGTCTTATCCAGCGATCCTTATCTCTTTCGCCCCAGCACTGCCAATCAATAGAAAACGAACTAACGGTGCAAGGAAGAGTAACCGGCATACAGCACCAGTAAACATCAAGATACTCAATGTTGTTTTGAATGATGCTATGCATAAACTCTAGTGAAGCGTCATAGTTAGCCTCGTTATCTAATATCTGGATACCAAGTTTTGTTTTTATATTGTTCTTTTTCATATAGTCAATGACAAGGTTTAGCATTACACCTGAATCCTTGCCGCCTGAAAAAGATAAATATACCCTCTCGAAATTAGCGAACACAAACTCAAGCCTTTCTTGGCTGGCGTCGTAAACGTTAACCTTTCTATTGTACTTTCTCATAATTTACCCCTTTAAATAAATACAACACTTAACAGTCTTTAGCTCTCGCCATATCGTTAATGGTATTTAGCAGTATTGTAATTTTTGATTGCATACATTGAATATCAAAGCTAAGGCTATCTATAGATGATTGAAGCTCCTTCTCTAGAGCTGTTGGTAGCTGCCTATCGATAATTTCCTCTAGAATGTCTTTATCTGATATTCCTGTGAATTGATTTGTCATTTCTTACCCCTAGTTATCTAATGCTCGTTGAATACCATCTATTTGCTTTTGAAGTCTTAAGCATTCTTTCTCAAGTGATTCAGCTAATGCTTTGTATTGCTCTGCTTCAATAATTGCATGTCTACCCATAACAACCTCAGCATGAAATTTATCAAGCTCATCAAATCGACTTAGATATGATGGCGTTATATTTAGTATTTTGGCTAATTCTTGGTTGTTACAGTTAAGTAAACCAAGCGCGTATTTTTTGTACACCCTTTTACTCCTTATTAGTAGGTGAGATAATATTAAACTAATTTAACTTAAATGCAATTCTTTTATTGCACTCAGTGCGATTTAGTGTAGTATTAACTTCATTGAGAAAACAAATAAGGGGTACAAAATGGACACCGAAAAAGCTTTAGAGAACGCACGAAACAATCAGTTAAACGAATATCTAGACTCACAAGAGCTTAGCCAAAAAGACATTGATTTGGATGAGATTGAGGAAAGTGTTATTAGCGATTTTCAAGATATGGTTAAGCGCGATAGTTTTGAGGACGCTATAACTTGGCTGGCTGGTAGCTTTGTTGACGAGGCGATTGATAACGCTATCGACATAATCATTGGGAAAACGAACGACTACTTTACCGATCTTATTCACTTAAAAGCTAAAGAAATTAAGGAGGGCTAGCAATGACTCAGCTAACAGCTATTAATTCTCATGTATTAGTAAGTCAGTGTATGCCAAGGTTTCAGGAAATATCAAAAACAAATGGAAACTTGGTCAAGTGGCAGCAGGAAAGCCAATTTGCTATACAGGCATTACAAAAAAATGATTTACTAACAAAGTGCGCGACACATACAATTGAGAATTCAATAATTAATATTGCGGCGTGTGGGTTAACGCTAAACCCCGCTGATGGTTACGCCTACTTAGTGCCTGAATACAACAAAGCTACCAAGCAGCAAGAATGCGTTTTAAGGATTAGCTTTAAGGGGCTTATAAAGGCCGCTACGGACTCAGGCGTAATTAAATGGGTAAGGGCTGAGGTTGTTAAAGAAAATGACGTATTCAGCTACAAGGGGCCGTGTGAAACACCTACTCATGAAATGGACCCGTTCAAGGATAGGGGCTTACCGGTCGGCGTTTATTGCATAGCCAAGACAGCTGATGGAGATGTTCTAGCCGA
>JAZGES010000029.1:0-3372 GCA_036478935.1 Thiotrichaceae bacterium | reverse complement strand
TGAAGAAAGTACTTCGTGTCATGAAGAAACTGGATGAGACCGCACCGCATGAAGTGATGTTGATTGTGGATGCTAGTATTGGGCAGAATGCACTAGCTCAAGCAAAAGAGTTTCATGCGGCACTTGGGTTGACGGGTATTACGGTAACGAAATTAGATGGCACCGCGAAAGGCGGTATTCTTTTTGCGATTGCGGAGCAGACTGCCATTCCTGTTCGCTTTATTGGAGTAGGTGAGGGTATTGATGACTTGCAAACCTTCAATGCTGATGATTTTACAACCGCATTGTTGCAAGTTAGTTCTGCTTCAAACTCGGTATAATATCTTTCTTCTCTTTTAAGTCATAAGTCATTAAAATAACGTCGATTATTATCAAGCACACAACCTATGATTGAATTCCATAAAGTTAGTAAGCAATATCCTACTGGGCAACTTGCTTTATACAATGTCAACTTGTCGATGAAGGCAGGGGAAATGGCTTTTCTGACAGGACACTCAGGCGCAGGCAAGAGTACTCTTTTAAAATTGATTGCAATGCTTGAGCGTCCTTCTTCTGGTGATATCATCATCAATGGCAATGAAGTTAACAAACTAAAAAACAAACATATACCACCTTTCCGACGTCAGATCGGTATGATTTTCCAGAATCACCACCTATTGATGGATCGTACAATTTTCGAGAATGTGGCCTTGCCGCTTAAGATTACTGGCTTGCATCATCGTGATATTCGTAGACGTGTTCATGCGGCTTTGGATAAAGTCAGCTTGCTAAATAAGCAAAAAGAAAACCCCATGATGTTATCTGCAGGAGAGCAGCAACGTGTGGGGATCGCTAGGGCAGTAGTGAATAAACCTACCATTATTCTGGCAGATGAACCCACCGGAAACCTTGACCCTGAATTAGCTCAAGATATTATGTATACTTTTCGGCAGTTTAACGAATTGGGCGCTACTGTACTTATCGCGAGTCACGATCATGGTTTGATTGAACATATGCAAGCTCGAACAATTGTTTTACAAAAAATTAACGCTTAGTAGCTATTTATGACCGAAACAAACAAAGCCCACAAAACCAATCAGCGCACTACGCAAAAATCATTTTTCTCATCATGGTGGGCGCATGTTCGTGCGGCTTTAGGTTTTAGTTTAAAACGCCTCTGGTTCAACCCACTTTCAACATGGATTACGCTTGCTGCGATTGCCATCGCGCTATCATTGCCGACGGGTTTACACCTATTTTTAAAGAACCTGCAAACATTAACCAATGATCAGCGACAAATTCCTACGGTTTCGTTATTTCTAAAAGAGAGCATTACTGAAGAACAAGCCAAAGATCGAGCGGCACTACTCACTGAACTTAATGAGATAGATAAAGTTGTATTCGAGAGCAAAGAAAATGCATTCCAAAAGATGCGTAATTTGACAGGCTTTGGTGAAATGATCACTTCATTTGATGAAAACCCGCTCCCTCATGTCTTAGTGGTCACACCTAATCTCGTTTTAACGGGTGAGATGGATGGCATGATCAACAATCTAACCAAAAAACTTAAATCATATCCAGAGGTGGACTCTGTTCAGGCGGATGTCGAATGGGTCAAGAGGCTTGGCGATATTATTATGTTTGCTCAGCGCATGGGGATCGTTGTCTGGGTGCTATTATTGCTTACGGTTTTGCTGGTAGTCGGCAATACCATTCGTTTAGATATTGAAAACCGCAAAGAAGAAATTGATGTCACGCGGTTTATTGGCGCAACTCGTGCTTACATACGTCGGCCCTTCATTTTCGGTGGGCTGTGGTATGGCTTATTTGGTGGTATTATTAGCTTAGTGATTGTACATTTTTCATTATTGTTTTTGATTGACCCCATCAAAAAACTGTCTGCATCTTATGGTAGCCACTTCACCTTAACGGGGCTTGATTTCACCATGACTTTTTATATCTTACTTATTAGTAGTTTATTAGGTGTGATTGGTGCATGGGTTGCGGTAGGTAGGCATTTAAGAAAAAATGAAGTCGTACTATAATACAGTCGTATAAAATAATGATTGGTAATACCAAAGGAAAGAAAGGACACCGAATGTCATATAAGAAAGTTAGTATTTTAAGCTCAATCCTTTTGAGTATATGCCTTATGCCCTCTTCATTGCTGGCAGCACCAGATACAAATATGGCTGACTGGGATAAATTGGTGGACGATGTTAAAGCAACCAACCCTTCATTATTTCGTGAGCGTTCTAAAAAAAGTAAGCGATCCAGTGACAAGGATAAAAGTGAAAGCTCTGATTCTGATGACGATAAGTCAAAGGATGAGTTAAAGAAAGAAAAGGACGAGCGAAAGTCTAAAAAAGAAGAACGTAAAAGAAAGAAGAAACTAACAAAGAAACTTCGTAAGGCTGTAAAGGATAACGATTACGAAAAAGTAAAAGAATATGTATTGGGTGGGGCTGATACCAGTTATTCAAAAAAGAATGGACTGAGTTTGCTACATATAGCAGCAGCTAATGGCAACATCCATATCGTCAGGGTGCTTGAAACTCATGGTGCTGACTTAAATGCAACTACAATAAAAGATTGGACCCCCCTACATCATGCAGCACGTTTTGGACATTTAGAAGTCGTGCGTTATTTAATGGGTAAAGGCGCGAGCATGTTCCAAGTCAATTCAGACGGGAAGAATGCTTATACATTGGCTCGGCAGATACAGCATGAAGATATTATCAAATATATGGATATCTGGCGTAAGTATCATTAGTACCAAATATATAACTATCTATAAGATGCTCTATATTACTTCATAAATTCGTAGGTTGCGCACGTCGTCTCTCCTTTGAACAATCTACTGATAATCATGGAACTTGTAATAGCTCTAAAACAAGTTTCTAGCTAGATACGTTAAACGACCTCTTGAGCCTGCAAATCCGCATGATAAGAAGACCTCACCATAGGCCCACTAGCGACATGCGAAAACCCCATTTTCTTACCCACCACAGCTAACTCATCAAACTCATCTGGCGTTACAAATCGTTCTACAGCGATATGATCAAGGCTTGGCTGTAAGTATTGACCGAGTGTTAACATGTCACAGTTATGATCGCGCAAGTCTTGCATTACCTCATGGACTTCTTCAATAGTCTCTCCCAAACCTAGCATTAAGCCAGACTTAGTGGGGACACTTGGATGGAGTGCCTTGAATTCACGTAACAAATCCAATGACCATTGATAGTCGGCACCAGGTCGTGCTTTCTTATATAAACGAGGAACTGTTTCAAGGTTATGGTTAAACACATCAGGTGGAGCTTTTTGCATAATAGCTAACGCTCTATCCATTCTGCCGCGGAAATCGGGTGTTAGGACTTCAATACGAATCTCTGG
>JAZGES010000028.1:0-3537 GCA_036478935.1 Thiotrichaceae bacterium | reverse complement strand
CAGGGTTGAACCTAGAGTAATAAAAAGAAGACCAAAAGCTTATTCAATGATGGTCAAACCACGCTCTGTTCTGAGGCAAGAAATTGTTCAAAAGTGGACATGATTTAGCTTAAGTAAGCGGCATTAGTCACCGACCCCTTTTGCTATTTTCTTTTGCTATTTCCAAGACAGCGCTTCAGTAGGGCGTGAGAAAGTCCGCTTCCATTTATAGAACGTGCTGTAGCCAAGATCATGGGTTTTACAAAACGCCCTGGCTTCCTGCTGTCCGTCATTGTACTGGTCAATGATACGTTTCCACTGCGCGTGGGTTTGGCGAGGTCTGCGGTCGATTGCCATCGTATTCTCCTGGTGTGGTCGTCGTGCAGGAAAATAGCGCGTCATCACTGCTGTGGGTAGAACGCTTTAGAATGAACGGTTACTTAAGTTTAGCGATCTCAAGTTCCAGCTCTAATTCACGTACTCGTGAACTATCAGAAGCACTTGGGGTTTCTTGAACCGGGGCAGGTTGACGTAGAGCATTATTCAGTGACTGTACTTCAGCCTCTAAGTCAGTAATCCGACTCTCTAACGAAGACTTTTTAGCCTTGAGTCCCTTCATTTGTAATCCACTGGTCATCCCTACGATTGCATAGATAATCAACCATAATCCTACAGTAAGGCATGAAAGGATAATGTGAAGAATATGATTAGGTTCTATGCGGCTAATAGTGTCTTCAGTTTTGATTAAATCTTTACGAGCTTTGGTTAGATCTACTTGAACTTCCTGTAGTTGGTTACGGTATTCAACTTGATCAGCAGCAAAGTTTATTGCGTCTTGGTTATATGTAGTCATAATATTTTCTATCTTTAAGGTTAGGTTAAATTATGTTGCTAGGTTGGATACCTATAGGCTCTTTAGTGCAGTCCTTGAAAGACACCTCCTTTAATTAATGCCAAATAATTGCTGTGTCCTGTTATTTCCCAAATTACCAGCGAACAAAGCCCGCTTTTCAAACCAAATTAGTATTTAACAGTGAGTAACAGGTTATAACGGTAATTTGGTCATTCAAATTTCTACATACAGCAAATGGTGATCAGTCACCTATTCATTACGAAACTTGTTCGTAACGCGCTTAACATACTTTTCAAATTCTTCTTTAGACCAGGTTAGCCATTGAGTGGTAATATCGTATGCTAAACTTAGCATGGTATCTGCTTTAATATTTACAAGCTCCTTATTACTCATGGTTCTCTTGAATTCCTTTTCAAATGCGACAGTTTCTTGTGCCACCATATACACGAGATCGTGAATAATGTCATTACAGGTTTCTTTGCTTGGAGACATCAATGTAATCATTAAAGCGCTTGCATCCCTATGACACGATAACATTTTTGCATTAGTCATAGCGAGAGCATTCATGGTGCGTAATTGTTTGGTAAATGATCCTATATTATTCTGTGCGGCATTTGTTATCCCAGCATTCATAGCCATGCTGCATATTAAAAAAGCAATAACATTCTTTATATGCGTAACAACCTTCATTAATTAATTCCTTTACCAATCCAATAGACAGAGGTTTGTTGTTTGCAAACATAACTGCCAGCCTTGTTTACGCGCCCATATTAAATACAGAAAAGAGTCTGTTTATGCGCTAATTAAACTCGGAACTTCTTTCTCGTTTTTTATTTCTGCATCGTCTCTTTTCACTTCCGTTATAGGCTTCGGTGGTGGGGCTTGCCAAGGTATAATATGCTGTCCTACGACTTTATAAAACCGGTCAACACATGAGACAAGTTCCACTACAAAATTGCGGCGTTGTGTAAACTTGCCGCCAAGGTCGGAGACGGTCTTGATTACGAATGACCGTGGAAGCATGCCTTTGCGATCACCGATCAGGCAATCAGCATTCTCTCTGACTTTGATAAGCTCTGCACAGGTATCCTGGGCACGTCCAGGCCACCTGGCAACAATTAACACCCCTGCCTCTTTAGTATTTAGCTGACGGAGGAGCCAAGTTATTGTTGCGGTTGCGCGCTTCTTATCCCGTGGCGCATCCACAGACATTGACACCGTGACTGATCGATGACTGAGGTCAGCTTCAACCGATATGGGCGAGGCAGCATTGGGGATGTCAAGACGGCTTTCAAGTATGCCCGTCTTAATGAACGAATTTTTAATAAGTTCAAGCCGCGCATCCGGGTTTTTACGCTCCCTGCTACTGAGCAACAAGGTGACATTGGTTGCGAGATCCCGGCTCATGAATAGCGCTGTGCAGCGCATCAGCTCGTCCCAGTTACTGACAACCGCCGCACCTATCGGTGAGTTTCTGTCAGGTTTTGATTTTGTGAAATAGAGCTTGCAGGCCTCGACCCATTCTTTGCCCATTTGCTCAAATTCTTTGATACCGGCAGCGTCATGCTCGAGATATCGCACGTACTCTTTAAGCATATAGGCCTGATCCGGGTCAGACACCATACTTTTAGAGAGCTGAATTTTTGCTTCCGTCTGAAGGTATGACCACGACCAATGAAAGAGAGAAACATGTTTTAATTGTTTCCTGTTGATACTACACGGCGATTGCGTGGGCGTTGCCACAAATTGATTAGAGATGGTGATGACGGCGTCAATATTCTGCGACTTGGCGAGCGCCAGATAGCGTTCAATCTGGCTGGATTCGAGGTCATTTCCATTCACCTTGGCTTCCACAAGCGCTCGCCATTCCCTTTGACCGTTTTTCACGATGATAAGCGCATCCGGGCGATCTTTGAGGCAACTTTTATCGCCTTTAAAGACTGGCTCCAGCCACACTTGAGTCCTGGCTCGTTTGCCAGAAGATGCACCCAGTGGCGAAAGCAGCGCTTCGGAGAATTCCTCGACAGCCATCAGGATAGCGCAGGTAACAGAGGTGTTGCGCAGTTCAGGCATTTTTGCAACCGGGATCAGTCTAGCCAATACGCCAGATGGCAAGTATTCGGGGCGACCCTTAGTGCCTTCTTCCACAGGTATTTTACTCGAGTGAGTCTTGATCATGTCATCTCTTCCCTGAGCTCTGCTTTCAGTCGTTCCTTATAATCAGCCGCAATGAATCTCATAAACGCGCTCCTTGTTAATATGGATGTGCATTGTGTAATGACATCATTCCCTTTCTACCCCGTGGTATCGGTAAATGGATAAATGTCTTTAAAGAAATGTGGGTAAATGAAAACAGAAGGCAGCTGATCAGTTATTTGTTGATAACAGGGGCTGTTAATGTAATAGCTATATTAGAGGTTGATAAAGGGCAGCTCAGGGGACAGAGCAGTCTATTAGCAATATCTAATTAAGAAAACGCTAAAGTATATCTTTGTGTCAAAGACGTTCTTTTAGTGACAGGTTAAATAATCAGCACCTCTACTCCTATCTAGCCTGACAATGTCTGCCTCGGATTTGCTTATTCTGTCAGGGTAATCTTCAACATTTGCAGGATATTACTGCGCATTTCTTTTGGTAGTAGTTGGCGGATTCGCCGGTCGGCTTTTTGAAAGACTTCGCTATATTCGACATGTTCTGTGTCGTAT
>JAZGES010000027.1:0-7154 GCA_036478935.1 Thiotrichaceae bacterium | reverse complement strand
ACAGGCAAAAAAAAGCCCGCGTAATGCGGGCTTTTAGACGTTCATGAATTAACCTGAACTATGTATGGCGGAGAGGCAGGGATTCGAACCCTGGGACGGTTTAACCCGTCGCCGGTTTTCAAAACCGGTACTTTCGGCCACTCAGTCACCTCTCCTAATCTTTAATTGTCGCCCTGCTTTGTCTCTATGGTGCAAGGAGCGCGTAGGATAATAAAAACTACGCTGTTGTTCCAGTACTATTTTGTATATTTAGTATTTATTTTTGCAAAAAAAACTTTAGCCAACATGGGATAAAAATAACTTAGGGAATTCAGGTCGTTATAAGTAGTATCAGGTTTTACTCTTCGGCTTATATCTACTTCTATTATTTTGATTCCGCTGATTACCGCCTCTACCGTTGTGATTGCCTTTACCTTTGAAGTTCGGTTTGTGCTTTCTGGGTATTCTTATAGGCTTTTTTATTTCTGGTAGTAATTCAGCCGTGATGGGTTGCATCGGCAGCTTCATTTCGATATAGCTCTCAATCTGGGGAAGGAAGTGCGCGGTATCTTCACAGGCGAAGCTTATGGCTTCTCCGGAAGCTCCAGCACGTGCTGTTCTACCTATACGGTGAACATAGTCTTCTTCCATTTGTGGGAGGTCGAAATTGATGACGTGTGTTACGTCAGGAATATGTAGGCCACGGGCTGCAACGTCAGTAGCAATTAATGCAGCATATTTCCCTTCTTCAAATTCAGTTAGTAAGCGCTGCCGTTTTGTTTGACGCACGTCTCCAGAGATCATGGCAGCTTTTATATCATTACCTTTTAAGAAGGCTTCAATATTTTCTGCATTACGTTTGGTGTTGACGAAGATAATGGTTCTGAAGGGCTGCTCGTTTTGTATAATACCAATCAATAGGGGGATTTTTTCTGAATTTGCTGGGTAATAAACTCTTTGTTCTATATTACGCGCACTAACTGTTTCACCTTTTATTTCAACCTTTACAGGCTTATTCATATGGTCATACGCTAACTCTAGAACACGCTGTGAGAGGGTTGCTGAAAACAGCATATTCAGGCGCTTTTCAGGAGGCGACATACGATTCATTAAGTAACGAATATCATTAATGAAGCCAAGGTCAAACATACGATCCGCTTCATCTAATACTAATGCTTGTAGGTGCTTGAGGGTATATAGGTTTTGTTTGAAGTAATCAATTAAGCGCCCGGGTGTTCCCACGAGAATATCCACTTCATGGTCGAACTGTCTACGCTGTTGTTCATAGGCCGTACCGCCGTAAACTAGAGCTGTTTTTAATCCCGTGTTTTTACCTAGTGTTTCTGCATCACTAGCTATTTGAATCGCTAGCTCACGAGTTGGTGCAATAATAAGGCAACGTATATTGCCCTTTTTGGCAGGAACAGCGTCTCTTTCCTTTAGCAGTTTCTGAAAAACTGCTAGTAAAAATGCAGCCGTTTTACCCGTGCCTGTTTGGGCTTGCCCCGTTACGTCTTTGCCTTCCAGTGAATGTTGTAAAGTCTCAGCTTGTACGGGAGTACAAAATTCAAAACCTGCTTCATCTAAGGAAGATTGGATTTCGGGAGCTAAGGAAAGGTCGGAAAAGCGAGTTGTAGTTAAATGATCATTATTCATGTGCGGCAGAATATCACACTAGCGCTTCAATCCATACGTAGGTTGCCTTTTATCATGATTTTCTTTGAATTATTAGAATTTATTTATATTATTCCTTCACCCTTAATAATAAAAATAATAATAAATAGGTGAAATCAATGAAACTTATAAAATCTACCGTTATAGCCCCAATGCTATTTCTTGCTGTTGCTTCAGTATCTCACGCTGATCCTTTATCTTTTACTAATCCTTTTAGTTCTAACGTTGGTGGAACCCAGTCAACCAATCCTGTGTATATTGGTGGGAGTCTCGGAACTTCCTCAGTTGATAGTTTTTGTGATGGTCAAAGCAACTGCGATGACTCAGATATGGGTTGGAAAGTATTTGCTGGTTATGACTTTAGTGAGCGAATTGCTTTTGAAGTCGGCTATAACTCGCTAGGTGAAATGCAATCTAGCACTAAAAAAACTAAAGTTACTGGTTATGAGATCGCAGCAGTTGGAAAAATGCCATTAAATGATCAAATTGGATTGTTTGGTAAGGCTGGATTATTTCGTTGGGAAGCCAAAAATGATGACGGAAAACGCAGTGCTTTTGATATTATGTTTGGTGCCGGTGTTGATTATAAGTTAAATGGCAATATGTCTGTTCGTGGTGAATGGGAGCGTTTCAACGATATAGAAACTAAGTCTAATGAAACTTCAGATATTGATATGCTTTCACTTGGCTTTACTTATCGAACTATGTAGCTCTTCATTCTGATGAATACCAGAAACTCGTTGTAAAAGCATTCTTTAAGCTCCCCTTTAAAAGGGGAGCTTAAGAAACATGCTTGTTCAAGATAGTACTTTTAGCCTCACCCGGAGTTGCCTATGCACCTCTGATGACACCGCATCGCAAGGAACCATCAGAGTATAATGATGCCGACTTTGATCTTTGAAGTTGAGTATCACCCACCTAGGGTTAACAAAGCTAGAGGATAACAACTCTACTGCAAGGTCTTTCCGCTTTAAAGTATCAATAGCCCAAGTAGTTTTCTTATTTTTTTGGAATTGATGAACTGCTGATAAAACAGATTTATCCAAACTTTTGCTGATATACCAACGATAATAATAGGCAAAAGATAAAGCAATCAATCCAACTAGCAGAAAGCTCACTGCTAGATTGACATCTAAAAGAGTAATGACAAAAAGCGCTACCAATACGTGAGATAAAAACACGATCAACTTAATGGATAAAGAGCTTACCGGGCGAATAACCAGCGGCTTATCAAAACTAGAGTCCGACATCAGGTGCTCAATAGAAATAAAGGTTCACACAAATATTACTGGATCAAATCAAGATTAACAGCCTGATTGAAATTAGCTGAATTGCTAACTTCCAAGGACTCTGAAAGAAGTTGTTTATGTAGTCTATTTAATTTATCTGCAAACTGCTGAATCACTGTTGGTAAATGGCTATCACTTGTTTCTAGCATTCTAAACTTCAAATGAATTAAGTCTTCATCATAGAGGTTTTCTTGCTGAACTTGGATTGAATACTTTTCGTTAACTTCCGCTATCAAGCTGTCTACAAAAGCGAATACATTCATTCGAGCATTCCATTGGGACATTCTGAAATTAACTTCAGCATTAATGAATATTTTGTCAGCGATATAGTGACTGATTTCAACATATTCTAGATGTTTATAGCTTGATCTATTGAACATCTCACAAACATATACTTTATTACCGAGGAAATCGTCATGCTTAAAATAGTTCAACTTATCGTAGTCAATATCTTGGAAAGCATTAACTTTATGTACAAACGATGTAGGTAAACCTTTTTTCGCTTTACTTTGATTGACATCCTCAAAATCAGGATTTGTGTATAAAACAAGATTATGTTTCATATACGTATTTTCGCTCTTTACCATCTGTGTCATCCCCAACAACAATTAATAATAATAATTTCTTTGCAAGTCGCTCAATATATTCAGTTAATTAAACTGGTTTAAACTTTATCATAAACTCAGATTATACATTACCTGTGATTTATATCAGGTAATTTACAATAATTAACCGGAGGCATACGAGCGAACCACATAACTATCCACCAGCTGTTTAAATTCCTGACCGATATTATCTCCTCTAAGTGTTACTGTTTTTTTACCATCTTCATAAACAGGCGCTACAGGTGATTCTCCATTTCCGGGTAAACTGATGCCGATATTGGCATGTTTGCTTTCACCCGGCCCGTTTACTACACAGCCCATAACCGCTACAGACATAGATTCAACGCCTGGGTATTCTGTCTTCCAAACGGGCATTTGGTTGCGTAAATAACTTTGGATATCTTCTGCAAGCTCCTGAAAATACTCACTCGTTGTTCGGCCGCATCCCGGACAAGCCACTACTTGCGGAGTAAACGACCTAATGCCTAGGCTTTGCAATATCTCTTGACCGACAATGACTTCCTTCTCCCTTGCCGCACCTGGTTCTGGTGTTAAAGAGATTCGTATCGTATCGCCAATGCCTTCATTCAGCAAAACAGATAACGCAGCAGTTGAAGCTACAATCCCTTTACTTCCCATGCCGGCCTCTGTTAAACCAAGATGCAAAGGAAAGTCGCATTTTCCAGCCAAATCACGATAAGTACGGATAAGCCCCTGAACACCGCTTAATTTACAGGAAATAATAATTTGATCATGGCGCAAGCCATATTCTTCTGCCTTGGCTGCACTTGATAACGCCGACTCAATCAACGCATCATGCATAACTTGCTCTACTTCAACTGGCTTTGCAGAATTGGAATTTTCATCTAGTTTCTTTGCTAACAGCTCCTGATCTAAAGACCCCCAGTTCACACCAATTCGCACAGGCTTTTCATAGCGACAAGCAAACTCAATCATTTTTGCAAACTGTTCATCTCGGCGCTTACCTTTTCCCACATTACCGGGATTTATACGGTATTTAGACAGCGCCTCTGCACATTCTGGATGAGCTTCAAATAGCTTATGCCCGTTGAAATGGAAGTCACCTATAATCGGCACATCACAGTTCATTTTATCAAGGCGCTCACGTATCTCGGCTACAGCCGCAGCCGCTTCACGCGTATTAACTGTAATCCTGACTAACTCAGAACCTGCTGCTGCCAACTCTGCAATTTGCTGAGTCGTGCGAACCACATCTTCAGTATCTGTATTGGTCATGGATTGAATAACAACGGGGTGCTCACTACCTACACTAACCTGCCCTACTTTTACGGTTACAGTACGATGTCGTTGGATGCTATTTGTCATGGTAATATCAGTTTACATTTTGAATTAAAGATCACTTTACCATGCAGATACATCAAGACACATTGCAATTTTCCACATCGGGGCGAAACACTTATAACATCACTGATGAAATAGATGCCATCGTCCAGCAAAGTGGCATTAAGACTGGGCTATGCCACGTCTTCATTCATCATACTAGCGCCTCTTTGATCATTACAGAAAATGCTGATCCTGATGTTCGCTATGATTTAGAAACTATATTTTCAAGATTAGCACCAGATGGTGATCCCGAATTCAGACATACGCTAGAGGGTACGGATGATATGTCGGCACATGTTCGTAATGTATTGACGAATACTGAAATGAGTATCCCTGTTACAAAGGGACGCTCGGCAATGGGCACATGGCAGGGTTTATTTCTTTGGGAACATCGACAAGGACACTTCACCAGAAAGGTTACTGTGACGGTTAGTGGCAACTAGTAATTATTGACTATATTACTTATGTTTGATTTTGCTGGGTGCTTTTATTTAGTACAAGAACTGCCCTTCAAAAAAGGGCAGTTCTTGTTAAATGATAATCTACTTAGGGGTATAACTTAATGTCAGCATATAGTTACGTCCATCCTGCGGATAAAATGATGAGGTTTCATAACTCTTATCAAGAACATTCCCTACTTTTGCTTGCAAAGATAGATCTTCTGTTAATTTATAACCCATTCGAAGGTCAGCTACAGTATAGCCGCCTACACGTCGATTATTACCTGCATCATCAAAACGACTTCCTTCAGCTATAACACTAGAGCCTATACTGAATTTCCCAAAGTCTTTATCAAGATTCAAGCGCAAGCTTTTATCAGGACGACGGGCTAATTTGTTACCTTGATTACGACCATTACTCTTATCTTCAGTACGCAGCAATGTTAAATCAGCACCTAAATCCCAGCCTTGAACTCGTGTATTAACAATAGCCTCAAAGCCCTTAATAGTGGCGTTAGCAACATTATTCGCAAGCGATATACTACTATCAAAAATAATCAAATCATCAGCTTCTGTACGATAGAGATTACTCGACCAGTTTCCCCACGAGTGCTTTCCCCTTAGCCCAATTTCTGCTGTGTTAGACTTTTCTGGCCTAAGATCAGAGCTACCAAAGAACGGGAAATATAACTGATCAAATGTAGGTGCTTTAAATGCAGTACCGTAGGATGCAGTAAGTCCAAGCTGCCCATTAAAGGCATGGTTTACAGCTACATTTCCAGTAGCATGATTTCCAAATTGCTCATTATCGTCATTCCTTAAGCCAACAGCGATATTGTGGTTAGCTATAACCCCCTGATACTCTACAAATAAACCTTTGTTATCTCTGGAAGGAACCGCATATGAAGTGCTATCAACCTTATCATTTTGGTAGTCAAAGCCAACAGTGAATAAGTCATTGTCAGTTACACTCATATTACTTTGTAAAGAATATGTGTCTCTCTTTGTATCAAACCGACTAAAAAAACTACCACTTTGAAAATTTTCATTTTTATGGTCGTTATGCCCTGCCGAAAAGCTGATATCAACTTTATCACTTAACTCAGAAGTGATATTTAATCCGTAAATTTGTGAAAGTGTGTCTGCTTCATTCGGTGCAAAAGGAGGTGCGCCATCAAACTCTATTTCATTATCGGTCTGTAAGAACTGTGCAGACACTTTCGTAGTGTCAGTTAGTTGATAGCCTGCACTGAAAGAAGCTGAACTATTATCATACGAATCTTTATCAAGCTCCTCAGTAAAACATCCTGCAAATGCTGTAGAACTCCCGGTACAAGAATTATATCCATCTGTTTTTTCACGTTTAAGGTTTAAATTGTACCAACCTTTATTTATGCCGCCACTAATCCCAGCAGAGACGCCTTTAGTATTATGGCTGCCCGCTTTGATTGAAATAAAAGGCTTCGCAGACTCTCCAGCTTTTCCTTTTTTGGTAAATATTTGAATAACTCCGCCAATTGCATCAGACCCATACAGGCTTGTTCTAGGGCCGCGTACTATTTCGATTCGCTCTATTAGTTCAAGCGGAAGGATGGAAAGCGGTGCAGCACCGTCAGTTGCGGTATTTATCTTGATACCATCAATCATCACTAAAACATGGTCGGAATTGGTTCCCCGTAGGAATAAAGAGGTCTTTTTACCAGCCCCACCATTATTAACAATATGAAAACCAGCTCTGGCTTGTAGTAATTCTTGTAAGCTAGAAGCTTGTTGCTTTTGAATATCCTCTTGGGTCAATACCG